>DATCHD010000107.1:0-9636 GCA_036508555.1 Prolixibacteraceae bacterium | reverse complement strand
GTCAGAAAGAAGTTTGAGTATAAGTTGGGCTGAACGTTTCTTGTTAGACTTAAGTGATTCAATATCATTTGGTTCAAGTGAAAATAGGGCTACCTCGGAACCAGAAATCATAGCTGATAACCCCAATAATACAATTAGCACCAAAAGCCCCGAAAGGGCATCGAAGGTTATGGGTAAAAATTCTAGGTTACCCAACAAGGCTCTGGTGGAAGTCGCAATGTTTGTTTCCAATTCAGGAAAATTGGTGATCAGAATGGAAGATCATCGGGCGTATTGCCCTGATCCGGATAGCCTGCTGGCGTCTGTGGTTCATTCACTGATTTACTGGCCTCTATGGCTGGATTCTCAGTAGCCTGGTTCGTTGAGCTAGCCTTTTTATCCAGCAGTCTTACTTCGTCTGCATAGATTTCATAGGCAGTTTTCTTGACCCCATCGTTAGAATCGTAGGTGCGGGAACGGATGCGACCCTCGATGTAAACCTGACTTCCTTTATGGATGAACTTTTCGGCAACGTTGGCGAGATTACGCCAGCAAACGATGTTGTGCCATTCGGTTTGAGTGACTTTTTCACCTGCTTTGTTGTTGTAAACCTCAGAAGTGGCCAATGAAAAGGATGCAACTGATACGTTGCTGTCAAGGTGCCTGATTTCGGGATCCTTCCCGACATTCCCAATTAAAATAACTTTGTTGACTGACATAAGTATATAGTTTATATTGTATTCGTAAGTTACTGAAAATTGATGACAATTCAAAATCGATCAAAGATAAAAATTATTCAGTAACCCATCTGCTGCAAAAAGAGCTCAATTGGTTTTGGTACCGGGAATTTTGCAATAGCTGATTTCTCCACTGCAATCATCCCGTCCGGCAAATCATCTCCATCCATACTTATCAGGAAGAATCTGATCAACAATCGCTGATGCGTTAATATATGTATCCTCTCCGGGAAAATCGTTTCAATGGTGAAAGTATGATTGCTCAGGAGCGACTGCCATTCAGAACTGTGGATTATCTCTTCTGGGGACACCGCCAGAGGCGTTTCAATCAGCGGAAACTGATACATGTTGCGCCAGATATCCTTGTCTCCCCGCTTTTCCAGAATGATCTTGCCGTGCCAGCTGATGCAAAGGTAGTTCAGGAACCTTTCTCTTTGCCTGACCTGTTTTATCTTAATAGGAAAATCTGTAATAGATTGATTAAAAAAGGCATAACATTTTTGTGATAGCCTGCAATTTTCACAGTCCGGCCTACCGGGAATGCACTGGATAGCGCCGAACTCCATAAGGGCCTGGTTGAAGTCGCCGGGGTGATTAGTGTCGAGCAACATCTGCGCCAAAGCGTAAAATTCTTTCTTTCCTGCCGGTGAGTCGATCGGAGTCGATACGCCGAATAGGCGCGAAAGAACCCTGTACACGTTTCCATCAACAACAGCATAAGGAAGGTCAAATGCAATGGAGGCAATGGCTGCGGCTGTATAGTCACCAATCCCTTTCAGATTACGGATAGAATCATATTCACCCGGAAATTTGCCCTCATGCATGGAAAGAATCGTTTTTGCAGCATGGTGCATATTCCTTGCCCGTGAATAATAACCCAGCCCTTGCCAGACTTTTAACACTGCCTCTTCTGGTGCCAAAGCCAGACTGTTCACGTCTGGAAAAGCAAGCAAAAAATTGTGATAATAATCCATTCCCTGGCCTACACGGGTCTGTTGCAGGATAACCTCAGAAACCCAAATTTCGTATGGATCATGACTTTCCCGCCACGGCAATTCGCGCCTGTTGCCCTTGTACCAAGCAGTCAGGGCTTTACGATATTCATCCAAATTTTTGTGTTTTTAATAAAAAATCAATTTAGGAACAAAAATTATTGACTAATATGTGATTAGTTCATTCAAAAGCTATATATTTGTGCACCAAATCAGAAAGAAAATTAGAACAAATATAGCGTTAATTAAAAATTAAGTCAAATTATTAAATTTTTAGCAATGACTAAAGCAGATATCGTAAACGAGATTTCTAAGAGCACAGGTATTGAGAAACTTACTGTACAAAAAGCAGTTGAGGCATTTATGGATACCGTTTCAGGTTCACTGGCCGAAGGCAACAATGTTTATCTTCGTGGTTTCGGTAGTTTTATCGTGAAAAAACGTGCCGAAAAAACAGCTCGTAACATTTCACGTAATACAACCATCATCATCCCTGAGCACAACATCCCTTCTTTCAAACCTGCTAAGACATTCGTAGGTCGCGTTAAAAACAACGTGAAGTAATTTTATTTTCAAAAAAAACATTGATATGCCAAGCGGTAAGAAGAGAAAGAGACATAAAATGGCTACCCATAAGCGTAAAAAACGTTTACGGAAGAATCGCCACAAAAAGAAAAAGTAGGCTTTTTGTAACGCCTGCGTAAAAAATACAAAACCTAAAGTGCTTATGCACTTTAGGTTTGTTGTATTTTATAGTTTGTATAAACATAAATGAGTAAAGAACATGAGCAATGAGTTGATTATTGAAGTATCGTCCTCTCATGTCGAAATTGCTTTACTCGAAAACAAAAGACTTGTAGAACTCAACAGGGAAAGTAACGATGTTAAATTTGCAGTAGGAGATATTTATCTTGGAAAGGTAAAGAAGATCATGCCGGGTTTAAATGCTGCTTTTGTTGATGTGGGCTACGAAAAAGATGCGTTCTTACATTATTTGGATTTGGGACCACAGTTCCAGACGCTCAACAAGTTCCTCAAATTGGCTGCCGCCAGGAAGTTAAAGATGTCACCGTTTCCGAAAATTAATCCGGAACCCGATATCAACAAAGATGGCAAGATTTCTGAGGTCCTTAAAGCCGGTCAAACCATTTTGGTGCAGATTGCCAAAGAACCTATTTCTACCAAGGGACCACGATTGACATCAGAATTGTCGGTGGCAGGAAGAAACATGGTATTGGTGCCTTTTAGTGACAAAATATCTGTATCTCAGAAAATTGAAACGACGGAAGAAAAGACCCGTCTGAAAAAATTAATCCAGAGCATCTGTCCCAGGAATTATGGGGTGATCGTTCGGACCGCGGCTGAAGGAAAAATGGTAGCAGAGCTGGACCAGGAATTACGACGACTGATTGCAAAGTATGAAAATGCACTCAACAAAATGGAGAAACAAGTCGTCCCTTCACTGGTTTTAGGTGAAACGGACCGTACCATCTCACAGATCAGAGATGTTTACAACAACGATTTCACGAACATCTACATCAACGATGAAGATGCAGCAGCCGACGCAAAAGAGTATGTGGGTACCATCGATTCTGAAAAGAAAAAGATTGTCAAGTATTACAACGGTAAAATGCCAATCTTCGAGTATTTCGGAATTGATAAACAAATTAAAGCATCTTTTGGAAAAACAGTCTCCTTTAAAAGTGGCGCTTATCTGATCATTGAACACACAGAAGCTTTTCACGTCATCGACGTTAACAGTGGAAACCGCTCAAAAACAGGTGATCAGGAAACAAACGCTTTAGAGGTCAATCTGGCAGCCGCCGAAGAAGTCGCACGTCAATTGCGGCTTCGTGATATGGGTGGTATCATCGTGATCGATTTTATCGATATGCACGGTAACGAGAACCGCCAGAAAGTTTTCGATAAAATGAAGGAAGTTATGTCTTCCGACAGAACCAAACACAATATACTCCCATTGAGTAAATTTTGTTTGATGCAAATTACACGGCAACGTGTCAGACAGGAGATGGCCATCGAGACGGAGGAAAATTGCCCCGTTTGCAAAGGAACAGGTAAGGTAACACCAACTTTGCTTTTCATTGAGGAAATCGAACAAAGAGTACGTTATATTTTCGAAGAACTGCAGAAAAAGAGCCTTACTATTGAGCTCCACCCGTTTGTGGGAGCCTTTCTGACCAGAGGTTTTATCTTTTCCAAAGTCTGTAAATGGCGATGGAAATATCGAAAAAAGATTAAAATCGTAGAGATGAATTCAATGAGCTTTCTTGGATCAAAGTATTACGATGAACATCAGGATGAGATCATTATTTAATAATAGATTAAGAAACCCGCTTACTTATTGAGCGGGTTTCTTGGTAAATTTTTAAGACATGCATGAGGGTATTCTTTTTTGGAATGTAGATACACAGATTGATTTCATCGAACCTACCGGGAAATTGTATGTCAAAGGTGCCGAAAAACTGAAGCCCGCCCTGAAGAAAATCACAAATTTTGCGAAGGAAAATCATATCAGGGTAATCAACACCTGCGATTTCCATCTGATCAATTCGAACGAATTATCACCCAACCCCGACTATATCACCACCTTCCCGGAACACTGTATGGCAGGTACAAGAGGTGCCGAATTTATCGAAGAGACCAAGCCTCATCTACCGGCCATTGTCGACTGGATGACCCATCTGGCTATTCTCCCTCAGCTGGCCAATGCCAACCAATACAGAAATATCGTCATCAGAAAGGACGCGTTCGATGTTTTTGAGGGAAATCCTTATACGACAAGAATACTTAATCTTATCAAACCTGAAAAAGTATTCGTTTATGGCGTTACTACGAATGTTTGTGTGGATAAAGCCGTCTGCGGATTAGCCGAATTGGGATACAAGGTGTTTGTCTTTGAAGATGCCATTAAGGAATTACCAACAATTCCTCTTCCCTATAAACAGTGGAAGAAGCTGGGCATCACTATGATCGGATTCGATAAGATCGAAAAATATCTTTAATATTTTTCGTGTCGGTCCATCTCTCTCTGTGCATCCTTATCTTTGAGTGTGGATCTTTTGTCGTAAGAGTGTTTTCCTTTGGCCAACGCAATCTCAACTTTTACAAGTCCCTTGTCGTTGAGAAAAAGCCGAATGGGAATAATCGTCAACCCGTTTTCTCTTACTTTACGTTCCATTTTGCGAAGTTCCTTTTTATTAAGCAGCAGTTTGCGTTCCCGTAAGACCTCGTGGTTATTGCATGTGCCAAAATCGTATGTCGAAATCGAGAGATTCTTAATCAGCATTTCACCATCCACAAAATGACAGTAAGCATCGTTCATGCTAACCTTACCAAGTCTGATAGATTTGATTTCCGTGCCAAGCAGAACGATCCCGGCAACGAATTTTTCGATAAATTCGTAGTCGAAACTCGCCCTTTTGTTGCGGATGTTGATGTGCTGCTGAAATGCTGTCTTCATACGCCACAAAAGTAATAAAAGGGAACAAGAAATGTTTGAAATGTTTGAAATGTTTGCGCTGCGGCCGTTTCTTCGCTCCAACTCGCTCCAACGGATTTGCAATCCGTTGGCCAAAGTTTTACCAGCGGATTGCAAATCCGCTGGAGCGTGTGGAGCGTGTGGAGCGTGTGGAGCGTGTGGAGCGTGTGGAGCGTGTGGAGCATGTGGAGCGTGTGGGGCGTGTGCCTTCCCGGTCCCTGTCGAAGGGCCGAGCGTGCAAAAAAATTAAATTTGGGATGCTGTGATGATAAATTATGACATGTTGACAATTCTCGGTCCAACCGCCACCGGCAAGACCCAGCTGGCCGCTCAGATGGCGCACCACCTGAACGGAGAAGTTCTGTCGGCCGACTCGAGACAGATTTACAGGGGGATGGACCTTGGTACAGGCAAGGATCTGGCAGATTATATAGTAGAAGGGGTAAGAGTGCCCTGCCATCTGGTCGATATCGCTAATGCAGGTGAACAGTACAACGTCTTTGAGTTTCAGCGCCAGTTTATTACGGCCTACGATGATGTCCGCGCCAGAGGAAAATTTCCGGTATTCTGCGGCGGCAGCGGACTGTATCTCGAAGCTGTTTTGAAGGGCTATCAACTCACCCAGGTTCCTTCCGACAAGTCCAGAAGAGCGGAACTATCCCAATTATCACTCGAAGAACTTACCAGGATACTCAAAGACTACAAGACTGTCCATAACTCCAGTGACACCGAAACAAAAAACAGGGCCATCCGTGCCATCGAAATAGAAGAATACCTGTTGATTCATCCGGACCTCAATTTTGAATTTCCTACCATCAATTCCCTGATTGTCGGGGTACGGTTCGACCGGGATACCCGTCGGGAACGCATCACTGCAAGGTTAAAACAAAGATTGAATGAAGGGATGATCGAAGAGGTGAAGGGTTTGCTAGACAGCGGTTTAACGCCAGACCAGCTGACTTATTACGGATTGGAATATAAGTACGTAACACTGTATCTCATTGGGGAGCTTTCCCGGGAGGAGATGTTTGAGAGACTTAATATCGCTATACACCAGTTTGCCAAACGACAGTTGACCTGGTTCCGGAAGATGGAACGAGAGGGTTTCGAGATTCACTGGCTGGATGGATTCATGCCGATGGAAGAGAAGGTAGCTTTTATCAACCGCTTGCTCTTTTGAATAATAGCTATAACTTTGCGGAAAATTGAGCCCATGAACATCATCATCAAAACCGCTGAGCAGATTGAAGGCATACGGAAAAGTTCGAAACTTGCCGGAGAGACGCTATTATATATCGAACCCTTTGTGAAAGAGGGAGTTTCAACTGAATACCTCGATAGTTTGATTCATCAGTTCATGGTTGAAAGAGGAGCCATCCCGGCTACGCTCGACTATAACGGTTTCCCGAAATCTTGCTGCATTTCCCTGAATGAAGTAGTTTGTCATGGGATCCCTTCTTCCTCCACGATATTAATGAAAGGAGACATCCTGAATGTGGACGTGACCACCATTCTCGATGGATATTATGGTGACACCAGTAGAATGTTTACCGTTGGACAGGTCACGCCAGGTGCTGAAAAACTCATCAAAGCCACCAAACAGTGTCTGAACCTTGGTATCCAGCAGGTTTTCCCGGGAAATTATTTCGGCAACATTGGTTATTTTATCAACAGGTACGCTACTTCGCAGGGATTCAGCGTCGTGTATGAATTCTGCGGCCATGGCGTTGGAATTGACTTTCACGAAGATCCTCAGGTGGATCATGCGGCCAGAAAAAACAGCGGTCCGAAGATGAAGCCTGGAATGATTTTCACCATCGAACCGATGATTAACGAGGGGAAACCCCGTGTAAAAGTTGACCAGCTGGACGGTTGGACTGCGCGCACCGTTGATGACAGGCTCTCAGCCCAATTCGAACATACGCTTCTGGTTACTGAAACCGGCTGCGAAGTGCTGTCCGATGTATCCAGAGAATATCCGTTGACCTGATTTTTGCTTTGTCAGAATTGTAGATCAGCAGTCTCAGCTCCTGAAAATCACCTGTAATCTTCTTTCCCTCCTCATCCAGGTTCATATTCATCATATCAATCATCGATTTGGAGAAAGCGAAGTAGGTAAATCAGGAAAGGAATGAAAGCAGCATGGCGATAACGATGCCAATCCGATAAAAGAAGTTCATGGTTTATTTTTTTGCGGGTTTAACGCTTGGAACTGTCCTGTTGACCAATGTCAGACCATCGGTCTTCATCGTCCAGTATTTGTTCAGCATATCGTCATCATAAGTATCCGTGGTATTTTTGATGTCATGAATGATCGGTTTCAGGGATTCATCCAGGAAAATCGTTTTTCCTACCGGGATGGTGAGTTTAAGATTAACACGCTGATTTCGCCAGGTGCGTGGTAGTACAAACGAGGGCTGAACATTTAAAAGTGAGTCCTTTATCTGGTAATTAAACAATATTTCATCAGCATTTTGTCTGGCACTGCTGGTGTTGAGTCCTCTGGATACCTTATTGATAACCAGGTCAAACGTTCCGCCATGACTTGCCTCAATCTTCAGCTCGGGAACGCCTATTAGAATTTCTTTGCCATTCATGGTTCCCATTTTGAAACGGTTGAAGTTGAAATCAGGATCGGTAAAGGCTTCCAGATCGCCTTCCCCTGGTCCATGTTTTGCAGAAAGATAGAGTGTGTCTGATTTTGTTGGTAGATTTTCCGGAATGGTAATAGTCGCTGATTTGTTGAATTCTCCGAAGGTTCTGCCGCCATTGATGAGCAGGATAAAAATTCCGATCACGAAAATGCCGCCGATGATAGGCCCGAAAATGTGGTTGCTTGATTTGATATGGAAGATCATTCTGATTCCTGCATAGACCAGCATAATCAGCGGAATACTAATGACAATCAGCAGTCCGACCCATATCCAGGACATTGTTGAACCCTGCGTAAAGAAGTGACTAAAATGGTCGAAACCATCGAACGGAGTCATGCTCAGAATTTCATGTGAGGCAAAAAGCAGGGAAAACAGCACAATCAGCAACACAGCTCCGACGATTAAGAAAGGAATGCCTATGATGACGAGAAGGATGGTGCCCAAAACTTTTAAGACCGAAACCAGTACGTTTCCGACCTCTTGCATACCGCTTCTACCTTGGGCGTACATCGGGTTGGAGCGGTAATTACGAAAATTTTCCTTTACATCCTGCATCTCTTCTTTAATGGTTTTGGAGATGTTGTCAATGTTGACGACCTCACCCTTCATTTCAAGCCTCTGTGCAGTACTTAAAGCCTTGGGAACTATTATCCAGAGGACAATGTAAATGAGCGCACTGCTTCCAACTGGCAGGAAGAAAGCCACTACAAACAGGATTCTGATGATGACCGGATCCATGTTGAAGTAGGCGCCCAATCCACTACAGACACCACCCAATACCTTGTCTTCCGGGTCACGGTAGAGTCTCCTGCCTTTCATCCTGTAGTATTTCTTTTCAGAGGTCTTTTCCTTTTCCTGAGCTTCCTCCTCCTCATTTGAGATGGCTTCCGGGGTGCCCATGATAGTGATTACTTCATCGACATGCAAAATATTGATCACCTCATCACCGTCTTTCAATTTACTCGTAAAGAGTTCTGCGATACGGGACTCAATATCCTCAACGATCTCCTTGGCATCTTTATCGTTGCCAAAGCGTCCATTGATTTTATTCAGGTACTCGTGGAGTTTTTCATAAGCATCATCGTCTATGTGAAAGACGGATCCGCTCAGGTTGATAGTCAATGTCTTTTTCATTTTCTTGTTGTTTATCTTGGTTGTTATTGTTTCAATTTTTTTCTTTTTTACTTTCGTCATTCACCTTCAACTGTTGGATAGCCTCCACCAATTCAGACCAGGAAATTTCCAGTTCTGCAAGGAAGGTTGCACCGATCGGTGTCAGTTCGTAATATTTGCGTGGCGGACCCTGCAGAGACTCTTCCCAACGGTACGACAGGTATTCGTCATTTTTCAGCCGGGTGAGCAAAGGGTAGAGTGTACCCTCCACAACAATCATTTGCGCTGCTTTCAACTCACTGATGATGTCAGAAGCATACAGCGGTTTTTTGGAGAGGATCAGAAGTATGCAATACTCCAGGATACCTTTCCTCATCTGTGCCTTTGAATTGTCTATGTTCATTTTTGCTTCAATTAAACTGTTTCAAAATTGCAATGAGCTACTTTTTGTCTAATATGTATCTGCAAGGTACTTTCCATTACACTGAAGTAGGTGATACAAATATATATATTTATTATGGTACTATGCAAGACATAGTACCATAATTTTCAAATATATTTTAATATTTCATTATATATCATAAAATCAATGACATATAAAATATTTTTTGATGGGATTTTGGGTCCTGATTACCCAGGATATTTATGAAAAAATTATTTTT
>DATCHD010000106.1:0-30260 GCA_036508555.1 Prolixibacteraceae bacterium | reverse complement strand
ACCAACGATCTTTATTTGATTGATAAGGTCGTTGAAAAACCAACTCCCACACTGGCCGAACAAAAGCTAATTATTCCGGGGTTAAGGGCTGGTCATTACCTGTGTTTTTTTGGCATGCATGTTTTATCTCCGGCAATAATGAGCATTCTGGATAAAAACTTAAAAGCAGCAAACGGGAACAAAATAGGTTTGACTGATACCTTAAACGAATTGGCCCTGAAAGAACAATACCTGGCCCTGGAAAAGAATGACTGGCGTTTTGATATGGGAACCCGTTACGGATTATTAAAAGCCCAATTAGCTTTAGCATTAAGCGGAAATGATCGTGATCAGGTCATGTCTGAATTATTGGAATTCTTTGCGGTGCGGAACATGAATTCGGGAGTTAAATAATACCATGAGCCAACTAATAAAAATTATTAGGTCAACTGATCCTTCTGTTAAAAACAGATCGCTTGACGAATTCTGCACGAATGCTTCATTGAATGAATTATTGGATGAAACAAAAGAACTGGAAATCTACCGGAAAGGAGAATCGAACCTTTACAACCGGGTAAGAGCCTTATTCTTTTTATATGCCATCCATCGTTTCCATGTACCATTGCATAGCAATATAGGAACTGAAGGCATAATTCCTTACGAGGCTTATGAACATCTTCTCAACCGCAGGTTTGAAGAAGCCATTGATCTTTTCCTGAATGTTCAGGATAAAAGCGGGGCCAATGAAGGAATATCCAGCGGACTTGCAGATGCATACCACCAACTTGCTTTTCAGACACTTGCAGATCAGGTAAGGTTGAGTGTACGCTCAACCGCCGGGAACAAGTGGATGTTTCGGATTGGTCACCCTTTTGATCAACCCTTAAAAATCGATTCTTCTTTAGTAAAAAAAGATCAACAAACCGGCATGTATCCCTGTCTGCACGAAACTACCCCGGTACGGATGGACCTAAGCCATAGCGGATGGAGCGATATTTTCTTTTTGGGAATGGATTATCCTGAAGGCGCCAAAGTGTTGAACATTTCAGTTGATTTATGTATCCGGAATGATTCTTCAGAAACCAAACCCTCCCCACCAATCGAAACATGGTTCCGGATTATTGATGAGCCAATCCTGAAATTAACAAGTATTGATCTTGCAACCTCTTCAACAATCACGAATTTATCTGAAGTTTTCGATTTTGCCAAAGACTACCTCGGTTTGCTAAAAGCTGCTGTTATCGCATCAGGTATTGTACCGCCCGGAATGGAAGGTGCAGGATTATCACTGAGTCCTTTGCTCGAAAACATGCTTGGGAAAGGCAAAGGTATTGAATTGGTGAGCCAAGTGAATAACATACCCAAAGGATCACGGCTAGCTGTTTCTACAAACTTACTGGCATCCCTGATTTCATTGTGTATGCGGGCAACCGGGCAAACTGAACAGCTCACTGGGATTCTTAATGAAGAAGAACGTCGTTTGGTCGCATCAAAAGCTATTTTAGGCGAATGGATTGGCGGTTCTGGCGGTGGTTGGCAGGATTCGGGAGGAGTCTGGCCGGGAATAAAACTAATCGAAGGAGTTGAAGCCAAAGAAGGGGATCCTGAATTTGGAATCAGTAAGGGATGTTTATTGCCATACCATGCTATCCTTGATTTAGAAACAGTAAATGCCCGGGCAAGACAAAAACTTCAGGAAAGCCTGGTCATCGTACATGGAGGTATGGCTCAGGATGTTGGTCCGATACTGGAAATGGTCACCGAAAAATACCTTCTTCGTTCTAAAAGAGAATGGATTGGACGACAAAATGCCATTGCTTATTTCGATGAAGTTGTTCAGAAATTAAAAGAAGGAGACATCAAAGGGATAGGTTCTTTTACACAGAAGAACTTCGAAGGGCCTATACAGGAAATTATTCCATGGGCAACCAATCTTTATACCGAAACACTTATTAACCAAATTGAAACCGAATTTCAGGATCAGTTCTGGGGTTTCTGGATGATGGGAGGAATGTCAGGTGGAGGAATGGGTTTTATGTTTGATCCTTCTGTAAAGCAAAAAGCCCAGGATCGGTTGCAGCAAATCATGTCTGAAACAAAGAAGAAATTCGAACATGCTATCCCCTTTGCCATGGAACCGGTGGTATATGATTTTTGCATCAACGAAAATGGTACCTGTGCAACATTAAATGAAGGCAGGTCAGCATTGATGCCTGAAGCCTATTATACGCTGCTTTTACCACAGATTCTAAAAAAGGACATGAATACCTTAACCGATTGCCAACGCAATGAATTGTCCATTTTGGGATATGCTTATAAGTCGGATGAAAAGTTTACCGGTTTTGTAACCAACCTCTTCGACCGGATGATTCCGCAGGATCAGGGAATCAGCAATCAACAAAAACCACTAAATATTCTCCTGATTGAACTTGGTTTTAACGAAGAACAGCACGAACAAATCAAAAAGGATTTAAAATCGGGCCGTATAGGATTATCAAAGAATAGACTGCCCATTAATTCCACCATTGTTGATGTTCAAAAATCGGAAATTGCCCATCACTCCATTTTAAAAAATCAAAGCCTGATAGACTTGGGCTTAGAAGCTCTTCAAAACGGAGAATTGGCTATTGTTTCTTTAGCCGGAGGTGTTGGCAGCAGATGGACAAAAGGTGCCGGTGTAGTTAAATCATTGAATCCTTATGCCAAATTTGCCGGAAAACACCGCAACTTTCTGGAAACACATTTGGCGAAAACCAGAAAGACAGATTCACAATGTCCAACCAAGCTACAACATATAATAACAACAAGTTACCTCACTCATCCTGCAATATCATCGTTTCTGCAAGAAGGTGAAATAAATAATGAGAATATTTATCTTTCACAGGGCAAGGTAATTGGATTGCGCCTGCACCCAACTGAACGTGATCTTCGGTTTCTATGGGAAGAGATGCCACAACAATTACTTGACGAACAATCGCAGAAAGTTCAGCAAAGTTTACATGCTGCATTAATCAATTGGGCAAAAGCAACAGGAGAAGCTGAAGACTACAGGGATAACCTGCCTCACCAATGTATCCATCCGGTAGGTCATTGGTACGAAATACCAAATCTGTTTTTGAACGGAACACTCAAACATCTTATTGAAGATAATCCCAATCTAAAACATTTGTTGCTGCATAATATCGACACCTTAGGAGCAAATGCAGATCCTGCAGTGCTCGGCTTTCATATTCAACAAGGAAAAGGAATGACTGTCGAGGTCATTACCCGTAAACTTGATGATCGGGGTGGTGGCCTGGCAAAAATAAACGGGCAGATTCGTTTAATCGAAGGACTGGCACTTCCTGATGAGAAAATAGAATTCAATCTGAGTTATTACAATACGAATACATTTTGGATTCATATCGACAAACTTCTTTCTGCATTTGGATTAATCCGTAATGATTTAAATAATCCCGAAAAAGTCAAACAAGCTGTTTATAAAATGTCTTCCCGAATGCCTACCTATGTAACGATTAAGGATGTAAAAAAAAGATGGGGCAAAGGTCAGGAAGATATCTATCCTGTAACACAATTTGAAAAATTATGGGGCGACATGACTGCTATTCCAGAACTAAGCTGTTCATACATTAATGTTCCAAGGATGAGAGGCCAGCAACTCAAAGAAGTTTCACAACTGGATGGATGGTTACGGGATGGTTCAAAAGATTACATCGATTCAATTTGTCAATGGGAATAAATTCCTTAGAATTGAGAGTCTCACTCCAGGTGAACTCTCAATATCATCATGCCTCCGTTTGTAACGAGGGGTTGGTTTCAACATCATAGAAAACAAATATCATGACACAAAAAACAGCACTCATCACGGGTATCACCGGACAAGACGGTGCCTACCTCGCCGAATTCCTGATTAAAAAAGGGTACCTGGTACACGGTATCAAACGGCGTGCATCCTCTTTTAATACGGATCGTATTGATCACCTTTACCAGGATCCGCATGTTGACAACCGGAATCTTATTCTCCATTACGGCGACCTCACCGACAGTATGAATATTACGCGTATCATCCAGGAAGTTCAGCCCGATGAAATATATAATCTGGCAGCCATGAGCCATGTAGCTGTTAGTTTCGAAACTCCCGAATATGTAGCCAATGCTGACGGCCTGGGAACACTGGATTACGGTAAACTACCGCGAGGCTTATAAAATGCACGCCAGCAACGGAATTCTGTTTAATCACGAATCGCCAATCCGTGGAGAGACATTTGTAACCCGTAAAGTAACCCGTGCTTTAAGTCGTATAGCACTTGGTATGCAGGATAAAGTCTTTATGGGCAATCTTTCGAGTAAACGCGACTGGGGCCATGCGAAAGACTATATCCGCGCCATGTACCTAATGCTTCAGCAGCATAATACGATCAAGCTTCTTCACTGGGAACGGGGTGGTCTGGTGCTTTATCACAAAAGATTGGAGGCGGGCAACTTTGAACGCCCCCATTACGATGAGAAACAAAGTTCTTTCCAAATGAGATGGTCCGAGTTGGTAATGATGATCGAAGGATTGTCGATGAAAAATATTGTTCAACGCAAACGTTTCGACTGTGCAAAGAGATAGGCACCGAAGGGATTATTCCTTACGAGGCCTATGAATTCTTGTTAAAACGCAGATTTGAGGAGGCAATCAATCTTTTCCTTGAAGTTCAGGACTACAATGGAGCCAATGAAGGTATTTCCAGTGGTCTGGCAGATGCTTACCATCAACTGGCTTTCCAGACGCTTGCCGATCAGGTAAGAATCAGTGTCCGCTCAACAGCCGGTAACAAATGGATGTTCCGCATTGGGCACCCTGTGGATCAGCCTCTGAAAATACATCCGTCATTAATAATCAAGGATCAATCTTACAGGTTTATATCCATGCCTTCACGAGTCTACGCCAGTCAGAATGGACTTAAGTCACAGCGGATGGAGCGACATTTTCTTCCTAGGCATGGATTATCCGGAAGGAGCCAATGTCCTTATATTTTCGGCTCATTAACAGAATATTGCTGTTATACAAATATAAGCTTTTCATAATTTGTACGGGCACGGATTACAAATCCGCGCCAGCGGGAGAATGTTGGAAAATAGGTAATGACTGAATTCAAGGATTGCGATTTTTATATTCCAGGAATTTAGTGTAACTTCGTGGTATCTATAAGGTCATGAAAAAATTACTTATCCTTGTTTTTGTACTGCTTTTCTCCGGGATCCTGAAAGCCCAGGAGCAGCAAATACCTTACAACCAAAATGATCGCGACAGGATGGTCAGGGTGGAGACTAAGGTAGAAACCATGCAATCTCAAATCAACAGGCTTGAAGATAAATTTGACAGCTATTTCATGTGGGGCTTCGGATTGGTGTTAATGTCGATTTTCGGATTGATTGGATTTATTATATACGACCGTCGGACCACTCTAGCCCCTGTCGAAAACAAAACCAATAGGATCATTAAAGTTTTAAGAGATGCCGCTGAAAAAGACCCCACACTGCGGGAAGCTTTAAAAAGAACTGCTCTTTGGTAATGTTTCCGTTTCTCCGTTTCAATATTCTGAAGATTCTCAAAGGGCAGCCACACAGGCCTGCCCCTATGGTCATCCCTCCGTCTCTCCATCCTTGTCTGTTTTGCTTTTCCCGCGCCCTGTGATTTCGAAACAGTAGTGGCCATTCGCTTTTGAGGAATCGCCGTTTTAAAATCTGCAAGCAGCATTTCTGCCTGTTTAAAGTCATCTTCGGTTAAGAAGTAGCGAGCAACCTGCTCCCGCATCGGGTTTGCCAGATTAAACAGCAAACACGATGCCGAAGCAGATGTACTTTATATTTCCTTTGGTAACCTAAAGAATGCCGAAGGTGTTGATATTGTGAGCTTTATTCTTTATCTTTCTTCCTCAGATTCATTTCATGCTCCTTCCGATATATTTCACCACGAGAAAGGAGAAGTTCAAATAGGACAACCTGGTCTACAACCTTGAATATAAAAATCAATCGGTAATCACCCATTTTTATGCGGTAGGAGTTTCGAAAACCAACCATCTTTATACAGTTGGTTAGGTCTGCAACATCATTTGCCTGCATGACCTCAGCAATGATTCTTTGCAGAGATATTTTATACTTGCCCGTAAGTTGATAGGCTGCTTTTACAAATTGTTTGGAATATTCAACTTTCATAGTCCCAGCCATTTTTCAAACGATGTCTTTTCAACAGAAGAAACAATTTCGTGGCTTTCCGGATTCTTCAGAAATTCACGATAGATTGTTTCTTCATTAAGCATCTTGGCTTCATCATTTAAAATGGTTTCGATGTAAACTTTAAGATTTTTCCCGTTGGCCGAAGCTAAAACAGATAATGCGCGGAAGGTATCCTCCGACAAGTCAATGTTTTTTCTCTTCTTGTTAGTTAATGTTATTGCATTCATATTTTTTTTCAGCAAATATACATCATGTATATGAGGTATACAATTTAAAAAATTAAATTTTGTAAATAACGGATAAAGCAGCCAATCCTGTCAACATCATGGGAGCCAGTAAAAAACTGATGGAAGAGCTGATCATGGCCTATTCAGATAGGTTGCCCATTAAAACAGCCCGATTTGCCAATGTTGCTTTCTCCAATGGAAGTCTTCCTTTAGGTTTTATTGAGCGTTTGAACAAACAGCAGCCATTTGCGAGGAGGAACGACGAAGCAACCTATCGCCTACCCGTACAAACACTTTTTTAAACATCTCATAGATTTGCTCCTGGCATTGATCACGCTAATTATTCTATCTCCTCTTTTAATTCCAATTTGTATTGGCTTATTGATTACAGGAGAGCACTATATATTCTATTTTCAAAAAAGGGTTGGATACAAGAATAAACGTTTTCAGATATGAAAATTTGCAACAATGCTTAAGGCAAGTCCAAGTCTAGGAACTGGTAGTCTAACCATTCGAAATGATCCGCGTGTTTTGCCTATGGGAAAATTTCTACGCAAAACAAAAATCAATGAAGTGCCACAAATAATCAATGTTCTAATAGGAAACATGACTATCGTTGGCCCTCGTCCTCAAATGGAAGTGGATTTTTATAAGTTTCCTGAGCATGTTCAGTCAATAATCTATAATGCAAAGCCAGGAATTACCGGAATAGGTTCAATTGTCTTCAGAGATGAAGAAAAATTAATTTCTGATGCAAAAGGAGACGTACACGAGTATTACAAATTGCACATTGCACCCTACAAAGGAGAATTGGAAATTTGGTATCTGAAACATCTTTCATTTTATACAGATACGTTGCTAATCTTCTTAACCGCCTGGGCCATATTATTTCCAAAAAGCAACTTAGTCTATCAGGTTTTCAAAGATTTGCCTGAGCGACCAAAAGAATTAGGCTAAATCCAACGTCATGCTGAATTTAATTCAGCATCCCCTCATTATCCAGGGGATTCCGAATCAAGTTCTGAATGACGTCTGCTCGCGGACGGCTCTTCATTGAACGCATGAATAATCCAGTAATATTCGCAAAGATTTTTATAAATTTGTGAAAATATATTTTTATGGAAACGGTATTCAAATTGAATATTCTCTTCAATACGCCTGCCAACAAAAAGAAATTATTGGAGGCAATTAAAGAAGTGAAGCAGAATAAAAATCTGATCCGCTTTACAGGCAAAGAGTTTGAAGAATTGTATGAAAAAATGCTCAGTGCATGATACACAATATCACTTTTGCCCCCAAAGCTTTTGACTCCTATAAAGAGTGGGCGGCGTGAATGTTGGTACCAACCTTCACAACCTTAAACCAGAAAATTATGCCAATAGATAATTTCAAAAAAAAACTGTGCAAACAGCCGGCAACGATTCCGCGAATCTTTGATCCCGGGGTATCATCACTCAGAATGGGTTATATCCTTTCAAGCGGATTGAAATGGGTCAATGGCACCGAAATAAAATTTATGTTCCTGGAAGGAACAGAGCCTCAGAAAAATGTGGTGAGAAGAGCATTCCAGGTATGGAAAGCACTGGGTATTGGCATCTCCTTCAAAGAGGTTGCAACCGTCGACGATGCCATGGTTCGGATAGGTTTTGACCAAAGGGATGGGTCCTGGTCTTACGTGGGCCGCGATATTTTAACGGTTCCACGTACAGAAAGAACCATGAATTTCGGCTGGGACCTGACAGCAAACAGCTATGGGATGACCACTGCTATTCATGAAATTGGCCATACGATTGGTTTCCAGCACGAGCACCAAAGTCCCTATGCCGGCATCGAGTGGAACACTCCGGCTGTGTATGCCGAATTTTCCGGTCCGCCCAACAATTGGCCAAAAGATCAGATTGACGCCAATATCCTCAGCAAACTTCCTGCCAATCAGGTGAAGGGCTCAGCCTGGGATCCCAAATCAATCATGGAATATGAATTCGGTCCCGGTCTTGTGTTGCAGCCTTCTGCATACAGAAATGGAATATTCCCTCCCGGAATCCTCTCGGCCAACGATATCAAAGGGGTCAAAACCTTCTATCCTGTTGTATCGTCAAAAACTACCGTGAAGCTAAAGCTGAACAAATCGGCCGTCATCAAGGCAAGCTCAGGGGGTCAGGATGATTACATTTTTACGGCACCCTTCACGAAGAAATATACTTTTCAAACTGTTGGACAGCTGGATACCGTGATGGTGATTTCTGAAAAAGCCAAGACTGAAAACTATTACTTGTCGGGCGATGATGACAGCGGATTGGATAAAAATTCCAAGATCACCCTGCCACTTGTCAAAGGGAGGGATTACCTGATCAATCTACGGGTCATGTTTACCGCTGGAGAGGAGTGTGGATCTGTGATCGTATCCTGAAATATAGCACGAGAGGACGAGAGGAGAGGGCGATGCAGGTGAAGATAAGAAGAATGTGCTAATGTGATAATGTGATAATGTGCTAATGGGGAAATGGAAAGATGGGAACCGAGATTTTAATATTACGGGAATTTACCGTAACTTCGTGGTAGATATACGATCATGAAAAAATTACTTATCCTTGCTTTTGTGCTGCTTTTCTTCGGGATCCTGAAAGCCCAGGAGCTGCAAGTGGTCGTGCCCTATACTTTAGCCGATCGTGATCGGGCCATACGTACCGAGGCCAAGTTAGAAAGTCAGCAAATACAATTGGATGACGTAAAAACACTTTTTTACTGGGGGTTTGGAATCTTAATTACACTTTATATTTTCATGTTCGGGTATATGATTTGGGATCGCCGTACAGCCATGCAACCGGCATTGGAAAAATCAATCGAAGCTGAAGCAAAAAGTTCTAATCTAATCCGGGCACTTCGTGACTACTCAAAAAAACACGCAGATCTGGCCGAAATCCTGAGAACGCACGGAATATTGTAAATAGGGCGGCCACATAGGGCCGCCCCTACATATGGAAAAAATTCTGGAAAAAATCAACAACAACACACTGCGGGTTGGCATCGTCGGACTGGGTTACGTCGGACTGCCACTGGCGGCTTCCTTCGCTTCTGCAGGTATTCAGGTAACTGGATTCGATGTCTCGGAAGCCAAGGTGGCAAAGGTCAATGCCGGAACCAATTATATCCAGGATATCCGGCCAGAACAGTGGACCAAAATTCAGGAGCTCAAAACGCTTACCGCTACCGCGGATTTCTCAGGAATCGCCCGTTGCGATGCGGTCATCATCTGCGTTCCTACCCCGCTCGATCTTTTTCACAAGCCGGACATGCGCTTCATCGAATCGGCCTGCCGCGAGATTGGAAAATACCTGAAACGCGGTACCTTCGTCTCGCTGGAGAGTACCACCTACCCCACTACGACTGAGCATTTTGTACTTCCGCTGTTGGAAGAGGCTTCCGGATTAAAACAAGGAACTGATTTTTGGCTGGCTTTTTCCCCCGAACGGGTTGATCCTGGCAACAAGATTTACGATACCCGCAATACACCCAAAGTATTAGGCGCCATGACCGATGAAGGACTTACTATCGGGAAAGCGATCTACGGCAAAGCCATCGATTCCGTTTATACTGTAAGTTCCCCACGCGTTGCTGAAATGGTTAAAATACTGGAGAACACTTATAGGCTGGTCAATATCAGCCTAATCAATGAAATGGCCCTTCTCAGCGGCAAGATGGATATCGATATCTGGGAAGTAATCGAGGCAGCCAAGACCAAACCTTACGGATTTCAACCATTTTATCCCGGTCCGGGTATCGGGGGTCACTGCATTCCGCTCGATCCGTTTTACCTCGAGTACATCGCAAAAAAATTCAATTTCGACCTGACGATGATCCATACCGCCGGGCACATCGATATGCTGATGCCACACCGGGTTACCATCAAGATATCAACGGCGTTGAACCGCCACAAGAAGCCTATCAACGGTAGTAAAATTCTCTTTTTGGGCGTGGCGTACAAGCCCGACATTGACGATGAGCGGGAATCCCCTGCCCTGAAAATCATGGATATCGTGGCTGGCAAAGGGGGCGAGGTGCTCTATCATGATCCGTTCGTTTCCTCCTGCACCACTCCTGGCGGAAAAAATTATTCCTCCATGGCATTAACTTCTGATTTACTGCTATCCTGCGACTGCGTGGTATTCACTACCAACCACTCAGCTTTCAATATCGAATGGATCGTTGAGAATTCGCAGTTGATTGTTGACCTTCGCAATGCAGTGAAATTAGCATCGGACAAGGTTTATAAATTGTAGCGGCGGCCCTATTTGGCCACACTGTTTGGCCGCCCGATCAGAACCGAGGAAACATTAGGCTCATGGATGCGGATTGCAAATCCGCATCAGCGTGGGGAACTAAGAACTGAAAAAATGGGAAAATGAAGAAATTTGCGCTGATAGGGGCTAGTGGGTTTATAGCTCCACGGCATTTGAAAGCCATCAAGGAGACAGGGAATAAGCTTGTGGCAGCTCTGGATCCATTTGATTCTGTCGGAATACTTGATAGCTATTTTCCGGAAGCTTCGTTTTTTACAGAATTTGAGCGGTTTGATCGGCATTTGGAACTGCTGAAGAGGAGACCGGTCCCTGAGCTCGTCGAAGGGTGTTGTATTCCGGTCCCTGAGCTCGTCGAAGGGTGTTGTAATCCCTCGTTGCAAACGAGGGATAGCAGTATTCCGGTCCCTGAGCTTGTCGAAGGGCCTATTGATTATGTCACCGTATGTACCCCGAATTACCTGCACGATGCCCATATCCGGTTTGGACTGAGAGTGGGTGCGGATGTGATCTGTGAAAAGCCGCTGGTGCTGAATCCGTGGAATATCGAGGCATTGGCCCAGGTAGAAAAGGAAACTGGGAGAAAAGTTTACAATATATTGCAACTGAGGCTTCACCCTTCGATCATAGCCTTAAAGAAACGTGTCTGTGAAGGTCCTGCAGATAAGACATATAACATCGATCTTACTTACATTACTGCCCGGGGCAAATGGTATTATACCAGCTGGAAAGGAGATGTTTCCAAAAGCGGGGGCATTGCCACTAACATCGGGGTACATTTTTATGACATGCTGACCTGGGTATTCGGGGAGGTGAGGGAGAATATTGTTCATGTGGCTTCCCACGACCGTGTATCCGGATTCCTGCAGTTTAAAAATGCAACGGTGCGCTATTTTTTAAGCATTAACGAAGAGACCTTGCCGGCAGAGATCAGAAAAGCGGGCAAGAGAACTTATCGTCTGTTGGAAATGGATGGAGAAGAGATCGAATTCAGTGACGGATTTACCGATCTGCATACGGAGAGTTACAAACAAATTCTTAGCGGCAATGGGTTTCCCCTAATGGACGCCATGCCATCCATACAGCTGGTGCATGATATCCGCCACGCGAAACCTGTAGGCTTAAAGGGTGAATACCACCCGCTGGCCAGACTCGCCCTAACTCCTCACCCTTTCCATAATTCCAGGGTGAATGGTTGAAAACTTTAAAGTCGAAAAAAATTCCGCCGATAATACTTTTGTCAAAAATACTTATCTTTGTAATCTATACTGCTAATGAAGTAAAACACCTTTTTGTGTGGATGCTCGGAAACCTTATAACCACCTAATATGCGAGAGTTTGTTTATGTATTGGCAAGCTTTCTGATAGCCCTGGGTGTAACCTATAGGGCAATACCTACCGTGATAAGCGTTTCACAACAGTTGAAGCTGTTTTCTGAACCTAATGGACGATCAGCTTCTAATCACAAAGTTCCTACATTGGGCGGGGTTGCCATCTTTATCGGTTTCGTTTTGGGTTTAACACTTACCCGGAACGGGTACATTCTTCCCGGATTGAGCTTTATCATTGCCGCAGTGATGATCATGTTTTTTGTGGGACTAAAGGATGATATCGTGTCGCTGAGTGCCACCAAGAAAATTTTTTCGCAATTGATAGTCGCCGGGATTTTGATATTCCTGGGACATTTCCGTTTCACCAACTTACATGGATTTCTTGGTATTGAAGAGATTCCTGCGATAGCAAGCATCCCTTTAACTGCTTTTGCAATGATTGTCTTCATCAATGCTTTTAACCTGATTGATGGCATCGATGGTCTTGCCGCCGGACTCAGTATTTTTTCTGCTTCTGTTTTTGGTGTTTGGTTCTTTTTGAGTGGCCATTTTGAATATTCCATTGTTTCCTTTTCGTTGGTCGGCGCGCTACTTGGCTTTTTCTTTTTCAACGTCTACGGCAAGAAGAATAAAATATTTATGGGGGATACCGGATCCTTGATTCTTGGCACCATTATGGCCGTTTTGGTGATTGAGTTCAATGAATTCAACATTGACCAAAGTGTTCCTTACAAGGTGTTAGCCGCTCCAGCTGTTGCTTTTGGAATCATGATTTACCCGTTGATGGATACGTTACGAGTCTTTGTGATTCGAATTGTTCAACGAAAATCGCCCTTTAATGCCGACAAGAATCACACACACCATCGACTCCTGATCATGGGAATGACCCACGCCCGGGCAACTTATTTAATATTATTTGTGAATGCAGTTTTTACATTTGCAGTCTTCTATTTCCAATGGATTGGTATTATTGGTTTGATGACGTTTAATTTTATTTTTGGAGGGGCTCTGTTACTCATTCCTTCTTACATCGTTGGTAAAAAGAAATTGATTAAGCCAAACGACCCTTACCAGGAAGTCATTTTTTTCGGCGACAATCAGAGCAATGGCCATTCATTGAATTCTTCCCAAAAGCCCGCTGAAATTCCCTCTTAAAAAGATCAAGGAACAGATACAAAGAATTGGGTTCTGGTAGAGCCAAAATAGCTGTACCAAGCATCTGTTTTGGCTTTTTGCATTCTCTCAGGGACCACAAACGAATAAAGGCGCTGAAATTTTCAGCGCCTTTATTCGTTTGTGGCCGGGATGAATTATTCCGCAGCCGGAGCTGCAACTGCCCAGTTGGAATTGCTCATTCGCTGGTAAGAGCGGTAGCGCCAGAGGGCGTTTTCCTGGGCGGCCTTGAAGAGTTCGTCGGCTTCCTTGGGGAAAGATTTTTTCAGGGCGGTGTAGCGGACCTCACCGTTGAGATAATTTTGGAACTTACTCCAGTCGGGCTCCTTGGAATCGAGCTGGAACGGGTTCTTGCCTTCGCCTTCCATCTGAGGATTGTAACGGTAGAGGTGCCAGTAGCCACACTCGACAGCCAGTTTTTCCTCTTCCTGGGTACGGCCCATCGAACGGAGTCCGTGCGCGATACAGGGTGCGTAAGCAATGATCAGGGATGGTCCGGGATAAGCTTCCGCCTCGCGGAGAGTCTTGAGGTACTGTGCCTGGTTGGCGCCCATAGCCACCTGTGCCACATAGACATAACCATAGCTCATGGCAATTACACCCAGGTCTTTCTTACGGATGCGTTTACCGGCAGCGGCAAATTTAGCCACCGCACCGATCGGCGTAGCCTTGGACGCCTGTCCGCCGGTGTTGGAGTAAACTTCAGTATCCAATACCAGGATGTTGACGTTCTGACCGGAAGCCATCACGTGATCCAGTCCGCCGTAACCGATGTCATAAGCCCATCCGTCTCCTCCAAAGATCCAGATCGATTTCTTGATCAGGTATTGCTTCAGGGAGATCAGCTCCATGGCGTATTTCCCGGTTTTACCGGTAAGGGCTGCTAAGACTTTCGTGGTAGCGGCTTCGGAACCGACTGCATCTTCACGGTATTCAATCCATTCGTTGAAGGCTTCAGTTTCTTCGGCTGAGACGCCAGCTTCGAGGGCCGACTTCATGATCGAGGAGATGCGGTCGCGGTTGAAGTTAACCCCTTCGTTCATACCGAAACCATACTCGGCATTGTCTTCGAAGAGCGAGTTGGCCCAAGCCGGTCCGCGTCCGCTTTCCTTGTTGAAGGAATAAGAGGTGGCAGGCGCAGAACCTCCGTAGATAGAGGAGCATCCAGTGGCATTGGCCACCATCATGCGCTCGCCGAAGAGTTGCGTAATCAGCTTAATATAAGGCGTTTCACCACATCCAGCGCAGGCGCCTGAAAATTCGAACAGCGGTTGTGCAAACTGTGAGTTCTTGATATTCTTGTCTTTATCGGCTAACTTGTCCTTGTAGGTAACGTACTTGTCGATGGCATCCCAGCGCGGACCCTGACCCAGCTCTAATTGCGATTCTAATGGCTTCATAACCAGTGCTTTCTCTTTCGACGGACAAACGTCGGCACAGTTGCCGCAACCGGTGCAGTCGAACGGAGAGACCTGGATGCGGAAAGTCAGACCAGCATATTGCTTGCCGTTGGCTTTCACACCAGTAGTGCCCACTGGCAGTTTGGCCATTTCCTCCTCACTAATCAGGAACGGACGGATGGCAGCGTGAGGACAAACATACGAACACTGGTTACACTGGATACAGTGGTCGTCGATCCACTCAGGCACGTCGACCGCGATACCGCGTTTCTCGAACTGTGTCGTTCCTGCCGGGAAAGTACCGTCTTCTCTGCCTTTGAAGATGGAAACTGGCAGGTCGTCGCCCTTCTGGGCGTTGATCACGTCGACTGCCATACGGATGAATTCCGGACGATCGCTGACCTCTTCGGCTTCCACCGTTAGGTTGGCCCATTCTTTTGGCACTTCGATTTTAGAGACATTATTGCCACCGGCATCGACCGCCGCGAAGTTCATGTTGACGATGTGCTCGCCCTTCATGCCGTAAGATTTTACGATGGCCTTCTTCATCTGCTCAACGGCCAATTCGTAAGGAATGACGTTGGTGATTTTGAAGAATGCACTCTGCATGATGGTGTTGGTGCGGTTACCCAGACCGAGGTCGACGGCCAGCTTCGTACCGTTGATGGTGTAAAATTTGATCTCGTTTTCGGCCAGGTATTTCTTCATGGAGTTGGGAAGGCGATTCTTCACCTCCTCCTCTTCCCAGATGGTATTCAGCAGGAAAGATCCGCCTTTCTTGAGCCCTTTCAGCACATCGTAGAGATGCACGTACGCCTGAACGTGGCAGGCCACGAAGTCGGGGGTAGTAATTAAATAGATGGAGCGGATCGGAGAATCGCCGAAACGCAGGTGCGAAGCGGTGAATCCGCCGGATTTCTTGGAGTCGTAAGCGAAATAGGCCTGGCAATATTTGTCCGTGGCACTTCCGATGATCTTGATGGAGTTCTTGTTGGCACCCACGGTACCGTCCGAGCCCAGACCATAGAATTTAGCTTCGTAGATATCATCCGATGAAACCTTGATTTCGGGCAGCTGCGGCAGCGAGGTGAAGGTCACATCGTCGACGATGCCGATGGTGAATTTGCCTTTCGGCTCCTTCATCTCCATGTTTTTGTACACGGCGATGATCTGCGAAGGCGTCACGTCTTTGGAACCCAGTCCGTAGCGGCCACCCACGATGATCGGGCAATTTTCCTTGCCGTAGAACGCATCGCGCACGTCGAGGTAGAGCGGTTCGCCGTTGGCGCCGGGCTCCTTGGTGCGGTCCAGCACGGAAATCTTCTTCACGGTAGAAGGCATCACGTTGAAGAAATATTTGGTAGCAAACGGACGGTAGAGGTGAACGCTCACCAGACCGTATTTCTTACCCCGAGCATTCAGGTAATCAATGACTTCGCGGGTCGTCTCGGTTACGGAACCCATGGCCACGACGACGTTTTCGGCATCTTTGGCACCATAATAAGTGAATGGGTGGTATTCCCTACCGGTGATTTTGGTAATCTCCTGCATGTACGCTTCGACGACATCCGGAACGGCATCGTAGAAGGGATTACTCGCTTCCTTGGCCTGGAAGAAAATGTCGGGATTCTGAGCGGTACCCCTTGTAAATGGGTGCTCAGGATTCAATGCGCGGTCGCGGAAAGACTTGAGGGCATCTTGGTCGATGAGGGCGGCAAGCTTCTCCTGGTCGATCGCCTCGATCTTCTGTACCTCATGCGAGGTGCGGAATCCGTCGAAAAAATTCAGGAAAGGAACTCGTGTTTTAAGGGTAGCCAGGTGAGAAACGCCGCTGAGGTCCATGATCTCCTGGACGGATCCGGCGCAAAGCATGGCGAAACCGGTCTGGCGGCAGGCGTATACGTCGCTATGGTCGCCGAAGATGCACAGCGCGTGTGCGGCCAGTGTCCGTGCACTAACGTGGAAAACGCAGGGCAGCAGTTCACCGGCGATCTTGTACATGTTCGGAATCATCAGCAGGAGACCCTGGGAAGCGGTGTAGGTGGTGGTGAGGGCACCGGACTGCAGTGATCCGTGAACGGCACCGGCGGCGCCGCCTTCACTCTGCATCTCGGTGATGCGCATCTTTTGTCCCCAAATGTTTTTGCGACCATTGGCCGCCCATTCGTCCACAACTTCGGCCATCGTGGAGGATGGTGTGATAGGATAAATACAGGCTACTTCGCTAAACATGTAACTGATGTAAGAGGCCGCGTAGTTACCGTCGCAAGTGATAAATTTTTTCTCTTTTGTCATTGTTCTTTTGATTTATGCATTTAACTGTATGCTCGAATTTGCTCGTCCACATTTGCAATGTGGACGATTGCTGTTGCTCAAAACATCGACATTGCAAATGTCGATGAGCAGGTTTGCATTTGCATTTGCATTTGCATTTGCTCGTCCACATTTGCAATGTGGACGATTGCTGTTGCTTCGCTCAAAACATCGACATTGCAAATGTAGATGAGCAGAACATTGCAAATGTCGATGAGCGGGTCGACATTGCTAATTACTATTCATTGATATAATAAATTCTTCATTTGAATTTGTTTTGGAGAGCCGGTCTCTTACGAATTCCATGGCCTCCACAGAGTTCATGCCGTTAAGGAAGTTTCTAAGGACCCAGATCTTGTCCATCATGGCCTTGTCGAGCAGCAGGTCTTCACGACGGGTGCTGGAGGCGAGGATATCGACGGATGGGAATACGCGGCGGTTCGACAGTTTGCGGTCGAGCTGCAGCTCCATGTTACCGGTTCCCTTGAACTCCTCGAAGATGACATCATCCATTTTGGAACCGGTATCTGTCAATGCAGTAGCCAGTATTGTAAGCGAACCGCCCTCTTCGATGTTACGGGCCGCGCCGAAGAAGCGCTTGGGTTTGTGGAGTGCGTTGGCGTCGACACCTCCGGAAAGAACTTTCCCGGAAGCGGGGGCGACGGTATTGTAAGCGCGTGCCAGACGGGTGATGGAGTCGAGCAGGATCACTACGTCGTGACCACATTCGACCAGACGTTTGGCTTTTTCGAGCACCATGTTGGCGATGCGCACGTGGCGTTCAGCGGGCTCGTCGAAAGTAGAGGAGATTACCTCCGCGTTGACGCTGCGGGCCATATCGGTTACCTCTTCCGGACGTTCGTCGATCAATAAAATGATCATATAAACCTCTGGATGGTTAGCGGCAATGGCATTGGCTATGTCTTTGAGTAACATCGTCTTACCGGTTTTTGGCTGGGCAACAATCAGTCCGCGTTGGCCTTTTCCGATCGGTGCGAACATGTCGACCACCCTGGAGGAGATGCTGCTGGCTTTGCCGGCGATGTTGAATTTCTCGTCGGGGAAGAGCGGCGTAAGGTGTTCAAACGGAACGCGGTCGCGGATGTATTCCGGGCTGCGGCCATTGATTTCGACGACCTTCACCAGTGGGAAATATTTTTCACCTTCCTTCGGCGGACGAATAATTCCATGAACTGTGTCGCCGGTCTTGAGTCCGAAGAGTTTGATCTGCGACTGGGAAACATAGATATCATCGGGGGAAGTGAGGTAGTTGTAATCGGAAGAGCGGAGGAATCCGTACCCCTCCTGCATGATTTCGAGCACGCCGGTCTGGTTGATAACGCCCTCAAAATCATATCCTTTCTCGGTTTCTTTATAATCTACCTGCGGCTGATTTGGCTGTTGCTGACCAATATTGCCGTTCTTGGGCAGATTTTGCGGTCTGCCCAGCTGATTTGGATTAGGCTGATTTCCCTGATTCGGATTGAATTCCCGCTTCTGGAGATTCTTTATAATAGGAGGTCTTTTTTCTTCCGGACGCGGTTGCTCGGCGTTTTCCGGTTCAGCGTTTTCGACTTTGGGGGTAATTGGCTCGATGGTCTCCTCCCCTTCCTCGGTAGCTACCGGGATAGCCGAACTCACTGAAAGAATGGCAGATTCGCTGCGAAGTACGCGCGGTCTGCGTTCCTTTTGGTTGGGATGTTCTTTCTTTATTTTGTCGCCCTTGGGATGGAATGGCTTGTTTTCTGAAGGAATTTCAGGCTGGATTTCATCGGCTGGGGCAGAAAACAGGTTCTGCTCGATTGGGGCAGCATCCCCCGTCAGGGAATCCACATTTTTCTTGACGATTTTGATAATTTTCTTCTCGCCGGAAGGTTTAACTTCGACCTTCACCTTGGGAGGTTTCGGCGGATGCTTCTCCTTGCGGGCAGGCGGATCCTCTTTCTCAGGCGTTTGTATGACCGAATCTCTGATGGCCTGGGCATCGAGGATTTTGTAAATAAGGTCTTGTTTTTTGAAAGACTCAACGCGCTTGATTTTTAATTCTTTACCAATGTCGCGTAATTCCGGCAATAGTTTTTTGCTCAGTTCTAGGATGTCGTACATGTTTTTCGTTGATTTGTGACCAAAATGGACGTCGCGAGGTGCAACTATACAATTATGATTTTTTTGCTAATTAAAACTTAGGAAGAAATAACAGTGATATTCGAGGATATTGTGTCAGATCGCTTATCTAAATCCGCCACAAATGTAGTGATTTGATTTTAATTCGCAAAAAAAATATCGGTTTTAAAGAAATTTAACGCAATGTTGTTCCTTGCAGCCAGTGATGGCAATCATACATAAAAATTTATCCCGGAACCTGCGCTTTCTTTAATTCCTGAGTCTAGTTTAACTTAATAATATTTTCTCCTCTCTCTGGTGGGCTAATATTTTTGAAAAGATTTGAAAATAATTGATTATCAGACTAAAACAATACTCATAAAATTCGTGTTATAGAAATATTTAGGGTAATATTGTTGTAATCTCAATTGTCGAAGACGTCGGTTTAAGGACGTCAAAAGGTTTTCTTTCAAAATTGCCGGAGCCGCTCAAACCTTAACCATGAGACAGCTCAGGATCATCAAACAGATAACAAACAGGGAAACACCATCCCTCGACAAGTATCTCCTCGAAATCGGGAAGATCAAATTATTAACGTGTGACCAGGAAATTTTCCTCTCACAGAAGATTAAGGCAGGCGATCGGTGCGCTTTGGACTTGCTGGTGAAATCCAATCTCCGGTTTGTCATTTCGGTCGCCAAGCAATATCAAAACCAGGGGTTGCCGTTATCCGATCTGATCGACGACGGAAACCTCGGACTGATCAAGGCTGCCAAGCGTTTTGATTCTACAAAGGGGTTTAAGTTTATCTCTTATGCCGTATGGTGGATCAGGCAGGCGATTTTGCAGTCGCTGGCAGAACAGGCCCGGATCGTGAAGTTGCCACAAAATAAAGTTGATACTATTAGTTTAATTAACCATACGATGACACGAATGGAGCAGGAATTTGAACGGGAACCCACCCCGGATGAGATCGCTGAAAAGCTGGATATCAGTCCGTTGCTGGTCAATCAATCGATACAGTCGACCGGATTTCACCAGTCGCTCGATGCTCCGCTATTCGATTATGAAGAAAATGAAAACAGTCAATATGATTTATATGCCAATGAATTCACACCTGGTCCCGACAATGACCTGTTAGAATCCTCCCTTAAAATTGAGATTAAACGACTGTTGGGTAAACTGGATGGCCGGGAAGCCGACATTCTCTCCTCCTATTATGGTTTAAATGGTAAACCTCTGCTTGCGCTGGATGATATCTCCAGTGCTTACGGCCTGACTCGGGAGCGAGTGAGGCAGATACGTGACCTCAGCATCAAAAAATTACAGAACAACCCTTATCTGACAATTTTACGACCTTACCTTGGCTGACATCTAAATGAAAAAAGGGTATCTTTGTTTAAATAAAAATACCCTACCGTGAAGCGAATGATTGCCCCCTCGTTATTAGCCGCGAATTTTTTGCAGCTCGGAGACGAAATCCGGATGGTGAATGCCAGTTCGGCCGACTGGATTCACTGTGATATCATGGATGGACATTTTGTGCCGAATATTTCCTTTGGCCTGCCGGTGATTGAGCAAATCAAGAAGATTGCCACCAAGCCGCTGGATGTCCACCTGATGATTTCCGATCCGGACCGTTATCTGGAGCGCTTCAAGGAGGCGGGCGCCGATATCCTGACAGTTCACTATGAGACCTGTCCGCACCTTCACCGGACAGTCGGGGCGATCCGTGAGCTGGGGATGAAGGCCGGAGTGGCCATCAATCCGCATACCCCTGTGCAAATGTTGATCGACATCATGCGCGATGTAGATTTGATTCTGCTGATGACTGTTAATCCCGGTTTCGGCGGACAGAAATTCATTCAGGGCAGTTACAAACGACTGGTTACCCTGAGACAGATGGTGAATACTTTGGCGCCCAATGTCCTGATTGAAGTGGACGGCGGCGTTAATCTGGACACTGGCAGACAGTTGTTTCTGGCAGGGGCAGACGTGCTCGTGGCCGGAAATTATGTCTTCTCCTCCGAAAACCCTACGGCCACCATTGAAGCATTGAAGAATTGCTAATAAGCTTCTGCCCGGTCCCTGAGTTCCGGTCCCTGAGCCTGTCGAAAGGTCTCGTTGCTCCAGCGGATTTGCAATCCGCTGGTAGTCATCCTGCTATCCTGCTATACCTGCTATCCCTCGTTTGAAACGAGGGATCACAACAACTGCTAAACTTTCCTGCTATCCCTCGTTTGAAACGAGGGATCACAACAACTGCTAAACTTTTCAAGCATTTCAAACGCGCGAAGCGCAAACATTTCAAACTTTTTCGTATATTTGCATCCCCAATGGGGCTGACCGGTTTTGACAGCGGGCAGAAGAGGTATGTAAGCATGCCGGGCATTGAGTTTAAGCCCGTAAATCCTAGGCTCGAACAATTAATTGGCGCAGATAACTTCGCTCTTGCCGCTTAATCGACGTAACGTTGATCAGCTAATCCGGTATTAGATACTGGAGCGAGACATCTCCCGGGTGCCATGTCCTGAAGCGGCCCGAACCGGAGATGCAGATAAATCGGGAATAGTCAGCGGATTACTCCGCTTCGCTGGCAAAACAACAGGAGTTAAGATGACAGTCGGTGGCCCGGATCCAGCTGTCATTCGAAAACCAAGTCAGGGCTAAGCATGGAGAAAGCGTATTGCTTCCTCGTTTGGACAGGGGTTCGACTCCCCTCAGCTCCACGAATAACATTGATTATCAATTAATTACAAGATTAACGCACTAAAATTTACGCGCTTTGAAACGTAAATTTAGGTGCGTTTTTTGTTTGTGTTCGGCTGCTGACCTGTTTGATATTTTTAACCTCCGGATGGCATTAAATAACCATTTGCAAAATAAGCCGGTTTAAGGCACTTTGTCCACAACTCTATAATTTCCCTAACTGTCGGCAGGAAATAGAAAGCCATCATGCCCATAAACCCCAAACTGTCGCTTATTAGCTTGGCCTCCTTTGGAAACATAGTTAATAGTAGTTGCATGGCATAAAATTACTACTATTTCTTTTTGCGATACTATGCTCAAAAATCTTTATTTTTGTTGAACGAGGTCAAGAGTCCTGAACTTATCATTTTAAATTGTTTAAAATTATGAATTATAGTAAACTATTAACTTCTGTTTATGAGTGTTTTAGGTTTCGTAAATCAGTTATCAGATATTCATTTGTATTACTGATATTTTTCCAGTTATGCCTAGTTTGTTCGGGCATGGCGCCGGATGGATTTCGGGCAGCTGTAGTCAAGATCGATATTACTCCTGATGAACCACAGATGATGGCAGGATATGGGGCCCGAACGGTTAAGTCCACGGGCGTTCATGATCGGATCTTCCATCGAATCGTTGTTTTTGATAATGGCATAGAACAATTTATTATCGTTTCATCTGAGTTGGGAAAGTTTTCACCTTCTGTTTATGATCAGGTTGCTGAACAATTGCAAAAACAATATGGGATTAACCCGATTAATTTTTGGTGGTCGTACACCCACACACATGCAGCCCCCCAGGTCGGCCCTCCTGGCTTGTCTGGTATTTCCAGTCCCGATAATAAGAATTATAAAGATGATAATTATACAGCTTTTTTAAAACGGAAGCTGATTGAGGGAATTATTGTGGCCCGTCAAAAGCTTGAACCGGCACGACTTGGTGTAGGGTGGGGGTTTTCACAAGCTAACATAAATCGCCGTGCCCTGGATGTTGATGGTAAGGCAACTATTGGTCTGAACCCTGACGGAGCGGTTGACCGTCGGATAGGTATGCTTCGGATAGACAAAGAAGATGGAAGTCCGTTAGTCTTGATCGTCAATTATCCGATCCATGGTACGGTAATGGGACCTGAAAACCTGGAAATTAGCGGTGACGCACCAGGTGTCGTTTCGGAATATGTTGAGCAAAATATTGGTGCGCCGGTCCTTTTTATTAATGGAGCTGCTGGTGATCTTGCACCAATCTATAGTGTATATCCGAATCCGAAAGAAGGACATTTGAGTGAATTCCGGGTTTTGCTGGGAGATAAGATATTAGAAGCTAATCGAAAAATATCGACCACAAAAGGCGAAGTGACCCTGGTAACAGGATCTATAATCGTTGAGACTCCAAGGAAGGCAGGGCTTAACTGGCCGGCCGATTTAGGTAAATACACCAGCACCTCCAAAACAGGGACAAATATGATTCTTTTACCGGTCAGGTTTTTAAAGATAAATGAGGATATAGTGATATGGAGTGCTCCTTTGGAATTGTTTTGTGAGATCTCCAATGAAATCAGGGACAGCTCTCCGTTCCCCTACACTTTCTATTTCGGCTACACCAACGGGCACATGCGTTATCTGGTAACGGAACCTGCCTGGAAACAAGGTGGGTATGAACCAAGTGTATCCCCATTTTCACCTTCTGCAGGAAGAGATCTTACCGAATCTGTCGTCGGTTATCTCCAGGGGGAAATTCGTAGTAAACATGAAAAACAATAAACCAAATTAAGGAGAATACAATTATGAAATTTAAAAATGTTCTATTTCATTTAATTAATGTTATACTGCTCTTATGGGGAGTAAGCTGTACAAGTTATGCACAGTCTGACTTGCGACTTAGTCGCAACTGGGAAATCCAGTCTTCGGCTGTGGCAAGTAGTAGTGGCGATAAAATTTCGACAGATGAATTTACGCCGAAACAATGGTATCCGGTAACGTTTCCCACTACGGTATTGGCAGCACTTGTTGAGAATAAAGTATATCCGGATCCTTTTTACGGAGATAACCTGAAATCAATACCTGGTTACAAAAGCGGTAGCTGGTTGTCCATGTCTAAGGACAGTCCTTTTTATCCATCATGGTGGTATCGAACCAAATTTGAGATTCCCTCCGGGGTGCATGATAACAATTTGATCTTGCATCTTGATGGTATAAATTATCGTGCAAATGTCTGGCTGAATGGTCACCAAATCGCAGATACAACAAGTATCAGAGGTATGTTCAGGAGATTTGAACTTGATATTACTAAATGGGCAAAAACAGGAGCTGGGAACGTACTGGCCATTGAAGTATTTGCCCCGGGCAAGATCCCCGATATCAAATACAGAACGAAACAGATTGAGGCTACAACAGGTTGGGACGACCATAATCCGCAACCACCAGACCTGAATATGGGAATATGGCAGGATGTATTTATTTCAGTCGAAGGACCGGTATCTATACGCTACCCGTATGTTGTAACTGACCTTGATCTTCCTTCTTTAGATGTTGCTCATCTTACTGTATCGGCAAAGTTGATCAATAAAAGTGATAAAATAGTTAAGGGTAAATTCAAAGGAAAGGTAGAAGATATTAGATTCGAGAAAGAAGTCTCTTTGGCACCCGGAGAATCAAAAGTTGTAGAATTTGATCCTGCTGACTTTAAACAACTCAATGTTAACAGCCCACGTATATGGTGGCCTCATTCGCTTGGTGCGCAGGAATTATATAATATGAAACTTTCCTTTGAGACTAAGGGCAACATTTCGGACGAAGAAGATATCCGTTTCGGAATTAGAGAAGTTTCAACATACCTTAACGCTGAAGGCTGGCGCGGGTATAAAATAAATGGGAAAAATATTTTAATACGCGGTGGCGCATGGATGACAAGCGATATGCTTCTACGTCTTACTCCGGAACGATATGAGGCTTTGGTTCGATATGCGGCTGAAGCTGGTTTTAATACGCTCCGGTCTGAAGGCTTTTCAATTCGTGAAACCGAGACATTCTATAATTTATGTGATAAATATGGTATTCTTGTTATTCAGCAACTTTTTGGACGTAGCATCCCCGATGAAAAACTGGCTGTAGATATCGTTGAGGATATGCTGTTGCGTATCCGCAATCATCCAAGTCTGGTGCATTTTTTGGGACATGATGAAACCTTTCCAACCAAGACTCTCGATATAAACTATCGTGAACTTATCTCCAAATATACGCCGCAAAGAACATATCAACCACATTCCGGCGCTTTTGACGTGGCAGGAAGGTTTGAAACCGGGGGCACCCGTACCGGGACCTTCGAATTGTGGTGTTATGCTGGTCCGGCTCATTATTACACTCACAAAGATGATGGAGCCTGGGGATTTGCTCAATCAGGCGGAATTGGTGGCATTATAGCCCCTTATGAAAGTATCCGAAAGATGATGCCGGAAAGCGCTTTATGGCCGATAGATAATGAAACATTTTCGCTTCATACTGTTCTTCAGGGACTTCGATATTTTAAGCCAGGACTTAATGCAATGGAAAACCGTTACGGAAAGCCTACCGGAATTGAAGATTTCTGTAAAAAGGGGATGGCAATGAATTATGAGAGTTCCCGGGGAATGTTTGAAGCTTATGCACGAAATAAATATGATGCTCTTGGGATTACCACATGGAAATACGATGCCGCATGGCCTGCAGCATATACATGGCAATATGTGGATTGGTACCTGAATGTAGGAGGCGCTTATTATGGTGCAAAAAAAGCATGTGAGCCACTTCATGTTCAATATTCGTATGACGACAATTCAATATATGTGGTAAACAGTTTTTATAAGAGTTTCGATAATCTAAAGGTAACGGCTAAAGTTTTTAATTTTGACCTAAGTGAAAAACTATCTAAAACGGCAGTAGTTAATGTTGGAGCTGATGGTAAAACCGAAGCACTTAAAATTGATCTCCCAAACGATTTAAGCAAGATTTATTTTCTGAAATTAAAACTTGAGGATAATTCAGGAAAAGAAATTACTGATAATTTTTACTGGTTGTCTACAGTTCCTGATGTTGACGGAGCTATAGATAATGTAAAGATCGGAGGATATGAGGAAAGGATTCCAAAACCAAAATCTGTTGCAGATTTTACTGAACTACAAAATCTTCCAAAAGTAAAACTGGAAAAATCTTTTAAGATACAGGAAGACAGGCTGGAATATACAGCTACAGTAAAAGTAAAGAACTTAGGAAAAAATCTTGCTTTTATGGTTCATCTTGCTGTAACTAAAGGCGAAGGTGGTGGTGAGATAACTCCTGCTTACTGGGATAATAATTATTTTTCGTTGTTCCCGGGTGAAGCAAAAGAAATAAAAGTACGTTTTACTAAGAATGATTTGGAAAACAAAACCGCCGTGTTGAAAGTTGATGGCTGGAATGTGGATTTATAACTTAAAAAAAAAGTAAATGAAAAAAAGTCGAATAACTTTAATAGGAAGACAATCAGAATCAATTAGAAGTCTCACAGGAATTGGGATAGAGAAATTGAAAGTGATTGTTTTATGTCTTGTTTTTTCATGCAGTCTTAGCTACGGCTCTGTTATGGAAAAATCGGTAATGAAAGCAGGAGTTGCCAAAGCTGTTATCACTAATAAAACACCTGGTGTAATGGCAAATGGTAATACATCCAACGGAACGCTGCATGATATATATGCCCGGGCATTGGTTCTCAATGACGGCGTTAAACGTATGATTTTTGTGACTTATGATCTCAATTGCCTTGATGTAGGAACTCCTATATTGCGGAAACGTGTCAAGGATGAATTAGGCATTGACCCCTCTCAATTAGTTCTATTGGCAACCCATAACCACAGTGCAACAATCCAGATTGATCCTGCTAATTTTGAATACGGCAAATGGCTTGCCGATCGCATATTCAACCTAATTAAGGAAGCAATTGATAACGAAAAAGGCCCGGTAACACTTAAATTTGGTTTTGGCAATGGATATTTTATGCGAGATATCAGAAGAAGCGGCGGCAACGAACCTATTGATTATGAAATTCAGGCGTTAAAAGTAATGTTTAAAAACAAACCCATTGCAGTTCTTTTTAATCAGCCTACCCATCCGGCAATGGCTGAGGGCCCAAAGATAGAACCTGGTCATCCAGGATATGCCATGGATGAGATAGAACAACATTATCCCGGTATTTTAGCTCTTTATGGTGATGCGTCCGGTGGCAACCAAATGCCTACGGGTGTAAAAAGCATATATAATCTTGGCGAGGAAAAATCAAAAATGGTAGGGCACTTACTGGCACAGGGATTGATTGAAATCATGGAAGCGCCTATGGAAGATATCACCGGACCAATACAAACGAAATTGGAAAAGGTATCCCTTCCTTTGGCTCCTCCTATTTCCAAAGATTCAGCGTTGGTACTGGCTAAGAAATTTCCAAAAGACGTTGGTTTCGTTAGTTTTCCAAACGATTACCGGGAAACCAACTGGGTGCGCATGCTGCTACGCTATTATGAAAAGAATATACCTTTCCCCAAAGGAACTGATGAAATGGTTTGCACTTATGATACTTACCTGATTAATAAATCAGATAAGGAGCTTTTAGAGAAATACGCTTCCACCATTCATAGCGATTATCCGTGCATCTATGAAGAGGTAATTGTTTCACGCATCGGGAAGATGGCTTTTGTGGCCATGCAGGGTGAAGTATGCGCACCCATAGGCATGTGTATAAAAGATGCTTTTCGTACAACCATGCCCATAATGGTATTTGCCTATATGAGTGAACATAATCTGTATATACCAACACGTGAAATTGTCCGTCAGAATGTCTATCAGGCACAGACTATTCAAACTCAATATGGATCGCCGGTAGGATGGGCACCGGAAGTTGAAGATGTAATGGTGGGTGCAGTCATTAAAATGACAAAGTCGATAATGGAAGATAATCCCCAACCAAAATAACAGTAGGGCACCTCTATTTAGCCTATTAGAAAAGTCCGACCAGAGTCAGAAAAGCAAATTCGTTTTTTTTAATTATTCAGGTTATATCGTAAATTCTTTTGGCTCTTATAACAATCTGCTCGGCACTTAAACCAAATACTTTCATTAAATCCCACGGTGCCCCGGACTCTCCGAACCGGTCATTTATTCCAACCATGTCCATGATAAAAGATTTTGAGAATTTTTTACCCTGAGCCATTATGCCGGCGACAATATTTCCAAATCCACCGACCTGTTGTTCTTCAACAGACAAAATTTTACCAATTTCTCCGGCTGCTTTTAATAAAGCCTCTTTATCTATTGGTTTCACAGTATGGATATTGATTATTCTGGTTTCAATATTATATTCCTGCTTAAGTATCCATGCTGCCCGCATTGCTTCAGCTACCATTGGACCACAGGTAATGATGCAAATATCCTCGTTCTCAGATTCATATTTTGTGCTAAGGGTAATTTCAAATGCGTCAATGAAATTATTTTGAACCTTGCGGAAACGAATAATGTTAGCTATTCCGAACTCAAATACCGTATCAGATTTGGTTATTATTGGAGTTGCTTCCCGTCCATATCGAAGGTAGCCAGGCCCATCGATTTTTGTTAAAGCAAAAGTCGATTTTCCTGTTTCAATGGAATCACAAGGAACTTCAATTTTAATATTTGGCAAATAATACATCAAGGGAATTTCTTCAAGAGCCTGATGCGTGGCACCATCTGCACCAACAGATATTCCCCCGTGAGCACCTGCAATTTTAACATTGAAATTGTTGTAACAACATGTTGTCCGAATCTGATCCCAGTTTCTACCCGAAACAAAAACACCATAAGAACCAATGAAAGATTTTTTTCCTTCCTTCGCCATTCCGGCAGCCACTACTGTCATATTTTGTTCAGCAATACCCATGCTAAAAAATCGCCTTTCCCTATCCGAATGATTTTTATAAAAATCATCCATTTTAATCGAACTTGTGATATCTGCTCCAAATGCAATTACACTCTCATCCTCACCTATTTTTTCCAATGCTTTCCCGAAGCCCATCCTGGTTGGATCCATGACTACTTTCATTATATCTGTTTCATTCCACCAGTAGTTTTGTTTAAAGACAGGCGTAGTGCTGCTCAGCTTTTGATTAACTCCAACCTGGTATTCAACTGCAATATTTAGTAAACTATCAACTTTTTCTTTTGTAAAAAAAGTATTCGATTCTCCAAAAATGTCTTCTATAGCTTTATCAAGTGATTCACAGCCACAACGTCCATCCTTTGGAATGATACCATGATATCCGGTAACATTTTCAGCGAACGAAACACCTTTCCCTTTCACCGTATGTGCAAGAATAAGCACTGGCTTATTCTTCATTTTTTCTGCCAGCGTAAACACTTCTATCAATTTTTCAATATCATTCCCATCGGTATGAATTACTTCCCATCCAAAGGCTCTATATTTATCCTCAAGAGGTTCAACATTCATCACTACGTTTGTTTTTCCATCTATTTGAAGCCCATTCAGATCAATGATCCCAACCAGATTGTCCAACCTGTAATGACTGGCACTCATTGCTGCTTCCCAAATTGAGCCTTCTTGTTGTTCCCCATCACCCATTATGCAGAAAACCCGATAGTCTTTATTATCTAATTTTGCCCTAAGGGCAGAGCCTACTGCTACTCCCAAACCTTGTCCCAGGGATCCGCTGGAAAGTTCTATTCCCGGTAGTTTAAATTGATTTGGATGACCTTCAAATCCGGACCATAACTTTCTCAATTTAACTGTATCTTCAATTGGATAGTATCCTGCCATACCAAGTGCAACATAAAGTGCAGGCGCTTTGTGCCCAACAGACCAGAATACACGATCTCGGTCATCCCATTTTGGATTTGAAGGATCGTGGTTTATGACTTTTAAGTATAGAACAGCTGCAACATCCATAATGGATAAAGTACCACCAGTATGGCCTGATCCGGCAGCACAAAGCGATATCATATTATAAACACGCATCTCTTTTGCTTTCTGAGCAAGCTGTTCTAACGAATAGTCCTGAACTATCCGGGATGTTTTTGAATCAATTATAGGCATGTTTTCTTCTTTTATTTTTTATAAATTCCAAAGAAAATTAAATGCTTTTTCCCATAGCCCCTATTTTTAAAAAACTGGTGAGCCATAAGATGATACAATTTATCCGGTACCCGTACAAACAAGGCCATTTCTTCATAGTATTACAATTTACAATTATCGGAAATATATTTTATTGATTAATAGGCAGTACTAAAACCGATAAGGGCCCCGACTACGGGTAGGAAGATCATGTACCCTTAACAGCCAGACTTCTGCAACCTGTACTCCTCTCCCACTTCCTCCGCCTCCCGGGATCCGACTCCATTTTAATTTCAACTCGCCTGTTTTTGTTGCTTCAGGAGGTACGTCAAATTCTAAAAGCTTGTATGTCATATCCTT
>DATCHD010000105.1:0-34492 GCA_036508555.1 Prolixibacteraceae bacterium | reverse complement strand
ATCTTTTGATATGGTTAATCTTGGTAACTTTATTAACAAAGATTGGGGAGTAGAGAAAACAACTGTTTTAGGCTATCAGCAATACCAATTTTTGAATATGGTTGGTAAGCCTACCGCCACTACCCAAGCTACATTTACAATGCCTTATGTCCCGTCAGGAACAGCAGGCGGTGGATCTACCCAAACGGTACTTTCTCAAACCTACAGGGATAATGTTAGTAGCTATTCCCGCTGGCAGCTGCAGATTGGTATAAAATATATTTTCAAATAAAAAATATATCGTCATTATTCACAAAGAGGGTGCCCGGTGGGTACCCTCTTTTTTTACGATTTTATCCTTAAATTTGCCGATCTTCATAAGAACATATATTATGGCTCAGAAACCCTCCATACCAAAAGGAACGCGCGATTTTTCACCAGTCGAAATGGCTCGCAGAAACTATATTTTTGATACCGTTAAATCTGTATTTAGGCTTTACGGTTTTCAGCAAATAGAGACACCTGCTATGGAAAATCTCTCTACTTTAACTGGGAAATACGGCGAAGAGGGGGATAAATTACTTTTCAAAATCCTGAACTCCGGCGATTTCCTGGCGAAAGCCAATGAAAGCGATCTGATGGCCAGGAACAGCAATAAGACCACCTTTCAAATTTCAGAGAAGGGCCTTCGATATGATTTAACGGTTCCTTTTGCCCGTTATGTTGTTCAATACCAGGGCGAAATCAATTTTCCTTTCAGGCGATTTCAGATTCAGCCTGTCTGGCGTGCCGACCGACCTCAAAAGGGACGTTACCGCGAATTTTATCAATGTGATGTGGATATCATCGGATCAGACTCCTTACTAAATGAATATGAGCTGATTCAGATCGTCGACCGCATTTTTTTAAAGTTAGGTATTGGCGTAACGGTAAAAATCAACAACAGGAAAGTGCTGGCAGGGATAGCGGAAATCATAGGAGCGGCCGACCGGATCATTGATATTACGATCGCCATCGATAAGCTCGATAAAATCGGTTTGGAAAAAGTCAATGATGAACTGAGAGAGAAAGGTGTTTCTGAACAAGCAATAAAAAAATTACTGCCAATTTTGACGCTATCCGGAGATAATGAGGCAAAGTTGAACCAGATTGAGACTGTCATCAGCCAGTCCGAGACCGGGAAAAAAGGAGTTGCAGAGCTTCGTGCCATTTTCAGCTACCTTAAACAGGGAAGTTTGTCCACCAAGGTTGAGCTTGATCTTACGCTTGCACGAGGGCTGAATTACTATACCGGGGCAATATTCGAAGTAAAAGCAAATGAGGTTCAGATTGGATCCATCACAGGAGGAGGTAGGTACGACGACCTGACCGGAATTTTTGGATTGCCCGATATTTCCGGTGTGGGTATCTCCTTCGGGGCCGACCGTATTTATGATGTCATGGAGCAACTAGCTCTTTTCCCAACGGACCAGACCGTATCGACCCGGGTTATGTTTGTCAATTTTGGGGAGAAGGAAGCGCGTTACTGTCTTCCATTGCTCGATAGTCTTCGCCAGGCAGGAATCCCGAGTGAGATCTTTCCATCCGAAGAAAAAATGAAAAAGCAGATGAACTATGCCAACAAAAAGGGCATCAGCTTTGTAGTTTTGGCAGGTGAGTCAGAGATCAACGAAGGATGTATCACCCTGAAAGACATGGAAAGTGGGGGACAAATTAAGATGGCTAGAGGAGAATTGACGTCTTATATTACCAGGAAATTAAACTGAAAAACTATTTCTTCTCAGCTTTATCTTCATCATTCTTCCTCATTTCATGCATCAGATAAGATCTGAATTTCCTTTCTGAACGATACATTTTAACCACTTTTTCTGCAGGAAGGATAGCTAAAAATTTATTGCTATATTCTTCTATCATCTTGCTTTCTTTCAAATGGAGCGAAACAATTTCCAGTGTGAGTTTCCTGTAATAATCGTCTGATTTACCAGATTTAACTTCGGCCGACTCTTCCAGTTCTCTTCTTTTGCTCATCAGGGCAAATCGTTCTGTTTCCAGTTGGTTGTAAACCGGCCAAAATTTCTCACCTTCCTTTGAGGTCAGACCAACCTGTTCCGTAATAAAAGCAACCTTTTTGCTTTTAATAACTTCAATCATTTTGGGATCCATTTGTCTCTGGGCAAAAAGCTGAATGGAACAAAACAGAATCACCAAGGTAAATAATGTCGTTCTCATGTTATTTATTTGCATTAAGAATTTCAAAGTCAGAACAATTTGAAGCCAGGTAATCGGCCAGATCTTCTTTTGGCATTTTAGAGGCATTATACTCATCCATTTCAGACATCGCCGCAATTAGTTGTCCATCAGAAGACAATGAAGTAACAGCGCTGAATATCTGTTCAGATTGATCTGCCTGTTGCAAGGAATCATTCATGCTAATTGTTGTTTTGCTGACGGCATTTAAATTGGCAGGGTAATGCAGGTAAACTGTAACGATAATAGCCAGACCCGCTGCTATCCCCAGCGCAGGTTTGAGATAGAAAATAATACCCTTCGACCTGGAAGATCTTTTTTCGGTCGCCAATCTTAGCTGCAGGCGCTCACCAAAAGATTCGAAGTAACCATCAGGTACTTTAAATCCGGTTTCCATTTTTGGAAGATCCGGCATGTTTTCACTATTAAAATCGAACTTTTTCATACTCAATAACATTACTAAGACTTTACATAAGTTAAAAGGTTTAATCCGCAAGTCATTTTTCTCCTTCGAAATGGGCTTCAATTTTTTTTACAGCATGGTGATAGGAAGCCTTCAGGGCACCCACAGATGTTTTCAAAATCTCTGCCATTTCCTCGTATTTCATCTCATCATAATACTTCATGTTAAAAACCAATCTTTGCTTTTCAGGAAGCTGTAATACAGCGAGTTGCAATCTTTTTTGCAAATCCTCGCCTTCAAAATGAGCATCTGATTCAAAAGCCTCTACAAGATAATCAGATACTCCGTCAATCGACAATATATTTCTTCTTTTTTTTTGCTGGAGAAAACTTAGTGACTCATTGGTGGCAATTCTGAACAACCAGGTAAACAAAGTTGAGTCTTCCCTGAAATTATCTATGTTCTTCCAAACTTTGATGAAAACGTTTTGCAAAAGGTCGTCGGTATCATCATGACTGACTACAATTTTCCGAATGTGCCAATAAAGCCGCTGCTGGTAAGTTTTTACCAAAAGCTGGAATGCTATTTCTTTATTCCCCCCGGTTTTAAGGGCAGAAATTAAATCCTTGTCTTTATCAACCACAGATATAACAAATTACACCTAATAGATTCTACGCTCAATATTTAACCCGGCTGGTCATCAGATTTCCTGATGTGACCAATTTGACAAAGTTAAACACTCATGGTTTAAAATTGTACCTTTGCAAAAAATTAACAAGATTATTTCAGATGGCCCTAAAATGTGGTATTGTAGGTCTGCCAAATGTTGGCAAATCCACCCTGTTTAACTGCCTTTCCAATGCAAGGGCACAGTCAGCAAATTTCCCCTTTTGCACCATTGAGCCCAATCTGGGAGTTATCACAGTTCCGGACAAGAGACTAATCAGGCTGGAGGAAATCGACAAGCCAAAGAAAGTTGTTCCGACTACCATCGAAATAGTAGACATTGCAGGACTCGTGAAGGGTGCCAGTAAAGGAGAAGGACTCGGAAATCAGTTTCTCGCGAATATCCGTGAGGTCGACGCAATCATACATGTTATCAGATGTTTCGATAATGACAACATTGTACATGTTGATGGATCGATCGACCCGGTTCGCGATAAAGAGGTAATTGACATTGAGTTACAGCTAAAAGATCTTGAGACAGTTGAAAACAGAATCTCCAAATTGCAGAAGCAGGCAAAAGTGGGGGGAGACAGGGCCGCACAGAGGACTGTTGCGATTGCCGAACGTTTAAAATCGGTTTTGATAACCGGGAAGTCGGCAAGAACATTGGTTCTCACGGTAGATGAAGAGGAGTTGATCCATGATTTCTTTTTACTCACCCGTAAACCTGTTGTCTATGTATGCAACGTGGATGAACTGGCTGCTTCCTCCGGAAATGCTTACACGGAAACATTCAGAAAAAGTGTTGCCCATGAGAATGCGGAGATCCTGGTCATCGCTGCTGCCACTGAAGCAGACATCGCTGAATTGGAAAGCTTCGAAGAAAAGCAGTTGTTTCTGGAAGATCTTGGATTAGACGAACCGGGTGTCAACAAACTGATCCATGCTGCTTACCGGCTTTTAAATCTCCAGACCTATTTTACGACAGGAGCTGATGAGAGCCGGGCCTGGACTTTTGTAAAAGGGATCAAAGCCCCTCATGCTGCAGGCATCATTCACAGTGATTTTGAAAAGGGATTTATCAGGGCCGAGGTGATAAAATATAACGAATATGTCACGCTGGGGTCGGAAACTGCCTGCAGGGACGCAGGAAAAATTGCTATTGAGGGTAAAGACTATATCGTGCAGGATGGCGACATCATGCATTTCAGATTCAACGTGTGATGTCTGCCATAAAATCAAAAAAAACCGCTACTGGAAAGAAAGGCAAATCCTTTTTGGATGCTTTCCGCCGAAAGAGTAATCAATCGACCTGGAAATTCATCCTGATTTGGTTTGTTAAGATTTTTCTTTTCGGACTCTTTTTGATGTCGGTTTTGTTGGTATTGGTTTACATTGGAACATTCGGAGAACTTCCAGATGCAGAGACTCTTATCAAAATCAAAGAGCCGGTTGCCACAGAGGTGATATCGCAGGACGGAAAAGTCCTTGGGCGATATTATGTCGAAAACAGAAGCAGTGTGACCTTCAAGAATATCTCGCCAAATGTGGTCAATGCCCTGGTCTCGACGGAAGATGCAAGATTTTATGAACACCGTGGAATCGATGAATGGGCAGTACTCAGGGTCTTTGTGAAGACCATCTTCATGGCCAACCGTAGTTCAGGAGGAGGCTCCACGCTCTCCCAGCAGATTGCCAAGAATATTTTCGGCCGCGAAAATTGGGGCCCGCTAACCCTGCCTGTTAGCAAAATCCGGGAATCCATTATCGCTTACCGCCTGGAAAAGCTTTACGCCAAAAACGAAATTCTTACGCTGTATCTTAACACGGTCCCATTCGGGGAAAACACTTTTGGCATCGGAACGGCTGCAGAGCGATATTTCAGCACTACTCCTTCCAAACTCACCGTACCTCAGGCGGCAACTCTGGTGGGTTTACTGAAAGCCAATAACGCATATAACCCCAGGCTCTATCCTGAAAAGTCGATTCAGCGGAGGAATATCGTTATCCGGCAGATGCAGAAATACAATCATCTTTCTGAAGCTGAAGCTGGCCGTTATTGCCAGGAGCCACTTGGATTGAAATACAATTATCTTGTCTATAATACCGGTCCTGCCCCCTATTTTCGGGAGATGATCCGTCCCCAGCTGGAGAAATGGTGCGCCGAAAATACCAAAGAGGATGGCACGCCCTATAATCTTTATACTGACGGACTGAAGATTTATACCACCATCGATTTCCGGATGCAGAAATATGCGGAAAATGCGATGGCCAGGCAAATGAAAGAGTTACAGTCAACTTTATACAGTGAGTGGAAAGGAGAAGCACCCTGGGGTAAGAACAATGACCTGATAAACAGAGGGATGAAGCGATCTGCCCGGTACAAAAGCTTGATTGAAGCCGGAAAGACCGACAAGGAGATTGCTCAGGTTTTCAGGACTCCTGCCAATATCAAACTTTTTTCGTGGGAAGGCGATCAGGTGATGAAAATCAGTCCGCTGGATTCAGTTAAGGCCTCTTTAAAACTTCTGCATTGCGGTTTTGTAGCTATGGATCCGCGAAACGGGAAGGTAAAAGTATGGGTCGGAGGCAACGATTTCCGCTTTTTTCAATACGATCATGTCACCTCTGCAAGACAAGTCGGTTCAGCCTTCAAGCCGTTCATTTATGCTTCGGCCCTCGAAAACGGACTACCTCCGGATAAATATTATGCCAATCAGCAGATAACCTACAGCGACTACCATGACTGGTCCCCAGGCAATGCCGATAATGAATACGGAGGTTATTACTCACTTGAAGGTGCCTTATGCAAATCAGTCAATACCATCTCTGTTCAGGTTTTGATGGAAACAGGAATTGCTGAAACGGTACAATTGGCGCATAAGATGGGAATTGATGCAGATATCCCGCATTATCCTTCCATTGCTCTTGGTGCAGTGGATGTTCCGCTCCTGCAGATGGTGAGAGCTTATTGCTGTTTTGCCAGTGAGGGAATGACTGTGGAACCCAATTTCCTGGTAAGGATTGAAGATGGTAAAGGTAAATTGCTAAAGAATTTCGCTTCGGATTTTGTACCCAAACAAGTATTATCTACCGAGAATGCGCGGATTATGAACCACTATCTGGAGGCTGTCGCCACTGAAGGGACAGGTGCAGCCATAAAATCCAGATTCAATATTCCGGGTGCCTTCGCCGGGAAGACAGGGACGACTCAAAATTTTGCAGATGGCTGGTTCATGGGATATACACCAACGCTGGTGACAGGCTGTTGGGTAGGCGGAGAGGATCCTTTGGTGCATTTCAAATCGCTCGCACACGGTCAGGGTGCATTTATGGCCTTGCCAATTGTAGGCGGATTTTTCAAAAGCTATTACAGTGACCCCGCATTCGCATCGAGTGCAAATATTCCTTTCACGGCTCCGACACCTGAAAACCTGGCACTGCTGGACACGCCACATTTTGCAGAAGAGATAAAAGGCAGCAAGCCAAGTTTCTGGGATGCATTTAAGAGTGAGAAAAGAAAACAGGAGGAGTTGAAAGAAAAGAGTATCGGGAAGGCAAAGAAGGATCAACAGAAGGAGGAGCCAACTAAGAAAGAAGAGGAAAAGCCTTCGATCTGGAAGAAAATCAGGGATGCGCTGAGGAAGAAGAGTGAATAGTGGAAAATGCACGCTCCAGCAGATTTGCAATCTGCTGGTAATCTTTTACCAACGGATTGCAAATCCGTTGGAGCGGGGGGGGAATGAAAAGTGAAAATATATGGCAGTATTAAAGAGATATCAGGACCCGATTGGGAAAGCAGTTCAAGATTATTTGCACGGGATTACCGGCGATGCTATCCTGGTAAGGACCGATATAGCAGAAGATGAGACACTTTCGCCTGCCTATTTTTTCAGAACCTTTGAGGAGATGCCCCTACAGGAACAGGAGGCGCTGAAAAGATGCAAGGGGAAAATACTCGATGTTGGAGCTGGAGCAGGAGCTCATTCTATGTGGTTAAATAACAACGGATTAGAAGTTGTTGCCATAGATATTTCCCCTCTTTCCTGTGAAACGATGAAAGAAAGAGGTCTGAAAGAAGTGCTCTGTTGTGATGTTTACACATTAACAGATCAAAAATTTGATACCATTCTTCTTTTGATGAACGGGGCTGGTGTAGCCCAGACGTTGCCCGGATTAGCAGTTTTGCTGAATCATTTGAAAAACCTGTTGAATGCCGGAGGAAAAATTTTAGCAGACTCTTCAGACCTTTTATATCTTTTCACGGACGAAAATGGTGAAAGCTGGGTGGACATTGCTTCTGATACCTATTACGGGGAAATGGAATATCAGCTGAGTTATAAGAATGTGAAAGGAAAGAAATTCCCATGGCTCTTTGTCGATCCGGAAACCCTGGCGGATTATGCTGAAAAAGCGGGTTTCAGTGTTACTGATAAAATAAAAGGCATGCATTTTGACTATTTGATTGAACTTGCACTTGTCTGAAAGATGAAGAGGATTCAATGTTTTTTTATTCTTAATTCTTTATCAGAATTTCGGATTTTTTAACAATACTATAAATTAATTGATAGTTTTGTTCCACTTTTAAAAAAACAACACCACCAAAAAATCTTATTCATCATGGCTAAATTGAACCAAGATGCGCTGGATTACCATAGCAATGGAAGGCCAGGCAAAATTTCGGTTACCCCTACAAAACCTTATGCTACTCAACGCGATTTAGGCCTCGCCTATTCCCCCGGAGTTGCAAGTCCTTGTCTTGCAATCAAGGAAAATCCAGACGATGTTTATAAATATACTGCCAAAGGAAACCTGGTGGCCGTTATATCGAACGGTACTGCAGTCCTCGGATTGGGAAATATTGGTCCTGCAGCCGGCAAACCGGTCATGGAAGGAAAAGGTTTATTGTTTAAGATTTTTGCAGATATCGATGTTTTTGACATAGAACTGGATGCCCTTGATCCTGAACTTTTCATTCAGACGGTTAAGGCGCTTGCGCCAACATTTGGTGGGATCAACCTGGAAGATATCAAGGCTCCAGAGTGTTTCGAGATTGAAGAGCGTTTGAAGAAAGAGCTGGATATTCCAATCATGCATGATGACCAGCATGGAACAGCTATCATAACTTCTGCCGGTTTGCTCAACGCAGTTGAAATGGCAGAAAAGAAGATTGAGGATGTTCGCATCGTCATCAACGGAGCCGGCGCAGCCGCTGTGTCGTGTACCAAACTATATATTTCACTGGGCGTAAAACGTGAAAATATTTTGATGTGCGACAGCAAGGGCGTATTACATCACGAAAGGACAGACATGAACGCTTCCAAGATGGAGTTTGTAAGAAACACTCCTTGCCGTACGCTTTCAGATGCCATTGCAGGAGCGGATGTATTTATCGGCCTCTCTGTAGCAGGTGTGCTGACCAAAGAAATGGTACGAACCATGGCACCTAATCCGATCGTATTCGCCCTGGCAAATCCGGATCCTGAAATTCCTTATGAAGAAGCAAAAGCATCCAGGGAGGACCTGATTTTTGCCACCGGACGTTCGGATTATCCCAATCAGATCAACAACGTATTGGGATTTCCGTTTATTTTTCGTGGCGCACTCGACGTCAGGGCCAGGACCATCAACGAAGAGATGAAAATTGCCTGCGTCAGGGCGCTGTCTGCCCTGGCTAAGGAAAAAGTACCAGAATCGGTATTGACTGCTTATAATGCCAGAAATATTGTCTACGGACGTGAATATTTAATACCGAAACCAATGGATCCGCGGCTTATCACAAGGGTTGCCCCTGCTGTCGCCAAGGCTGCTATCGATTCGGGAGTTGCCAGGATAACCATCACCGACTGGGATGCATACACTGAGGAGTTAGGTCACAGACTGGGGTCAGACAATAAACTGATCTCGATGATGATCGACAAAGCCAAACAAGATCCTAAGAAGGTTGCCTTCCCGGATGCCAGCGATTATGAAGTATTGAAGGCTGCCAACATTGCTTACCAGGAAAAAATGGCCACTCCGGTACTGATCGGAAATGAAGAGAAAATCAGAAAACTGATTGAAGAGAATGAACTGGATTTCGGTGATGTCGAGATCATTGACAACAGGAACAGACCCAATGATAAACTCCGCCGTAAATATGCAAGCATACTTTTTGAAATGCGGAAACGTAAAGGGATGACTTTGGAAGAAGCTGTCGATAAGATGTTTGACAAGAACTATTTTGCAGCATTAATGCTTGAGTGCGGGGATGTTGATGCAGTGGTTTCAGGGTACTCTACACGGTATGTTGAAGCTATCAAACCTGCTCTGGAAGTGATCGGAAAGAAACCGGATGTGACGAAAATATTTGGTATGCATGTAATTATCAGTCCAAGAGGAACTTACTTTTTGGGAGATACGACTATAGACGCTGTTCCGGATGCGAACAATCTTGTCGATACGGCAATTCAGGTCTCAAAGGTTGTCAGACAATTCAACATTGAACCGTACGTTGCCATGTTATCCTATTCAAATTTCGGTTCCAATATCGGAACCTCCCCTACAAGAGTTCGTGAGGCTGTGAAAATCCTTCACAGGGATTATCCAGATATGGTGGTTGACGGTGAAATGCAGTTGAGTGTGGCCGTTGATAAAAAAATCCGTAAGCAGATGTACCCTTTCAACAAATTAGCGGATAAGGATTGTAATGTACTGATATTCCCTAATTTGAGCTCTGCAAATATCGCCATGCATGCCCTTCAGCATATTGCCGGAAACGAAACGCTGGGACCGATCCTGGTAGGAAACAGAAAATCCATACAGGTCATGCAGATGCATTGTTCTGTACGTGAAGTGGTCAATATGATCGCAATCGCCGTGGTGGATGCACAACGTCTAAACAATGAATAAGATTTCAGGCAAGTCTGAATTTTAGTAAAAACAGAGAATATTTAAATGGGATAGCCAAAAGCTGTCCCATTTTTATTTATTTTAGGCGAAATCTTCCTTATCGCATCCTATGCCAAGATTTCTTCTTCTTGCCTGCTCAATTATTCTGTCAGTCAATTGTTTCTCTCAGTCCTATTGGTGCATCCAGAATGACAGAAACGAAGAATTACTGCTTACCATTGAGATAAATTCCAAAAATATGACCTTCGAAGCCTATTCCAGGAAAGAGGCCCTTAAAGATATGATAGGATCGTTCATGTACCTGATGGCTAAAACAGCAGGCAAAATCAAGTATCCTGAATTGGCGCATGGTGGAGGAAAAATATCGTACAACGCGGATACCACTTACTACGACGGGATGATCGATTATCCGGATAATTCCTTCAGACTTAAGGCAAAAAGCTGGAAAAACAGTTTCACAGGTCAGTTGACAGATACTAAAAATAGAACCCTTTCCATCCTGGGTGAGAAAGTCGGCTCTGATAAACCTATTCGTGATTATTCATTGCTCATCAGCAGTACTTTTTCTTTAATTGAGAAATATTACTGGGATGCGAACATCATCAAATCACCTGACTGGCAGGAATATAAAAGAGAAGTAGACAAACGTAAATCGAAGATTCCGGATGATTATGAACTCGGACTTACCATGATGTGGCTGGGTAAAAAACTTCAGCAGGTTCCGCATGATATCAGGAAAATAAATCCCAATAGTGTAGGTCAGCAACCGAAAAGTAGTTACTCAATCAAAATGTTGGATGCAAAAACGGCTTATCTTAACCTGAACAATGTTTCCGAGGAAAAAGATGAAGCAGATCAGTTGTTCAAGGAAATTCAGGAGAAAAAAGTTGAGATCCTGATAATTGAATTAAGGGGTGGAAGAAGAAATCTCCCTATCCACACTGCCCTCTTGCTGGCAGGTCATCTGACTGACAAGGGTACTATCTGGGGCATGTACTTAACCAGAAAGTGGACAGATGCCGGGAATACATTACTGGAAACAGCCTCTATTGAAAAATCACTGAAAAACCCACTGGATCTTCAAGGCATGACGAACAAATGTTACCTGGAGAACGGATTCTACTTAAAGGTAATTCCTTCTCAGCCAAGGTTCAACGGAAAGATCTATTTATTGGTAGACAAGTGGACTTCCGGGGTCGCTGAGGCTCTTGCTATCTTTATGAAAAATGAAAGAATTGCGATCCTTGCAGGTCAAAAAACAGCAGGGTCACCGATGCTTGTTAACACCATTGACCTTGAAAAACAATATCGGATTTCCATTCCTGTTGCACGTTTTTATGACAAAGATGGCAAAAGCTATATGGGAACCGGAATCGAACCGGATATTGCAACGGGTGAAACAGATGCTATCAATGTAGTTTTAAAATTAAAAAAATAAGCTGTTATCTCTGGATGATCAGCACACCATCCTTTAATCCTGCAATTCGTGCAGTTAATCTCGTCTTTTGTGCATCATACTGATAATCTGTTGAGTCAGCTAATTCGACTCCGTTGAAAGTAAGTCTCATAGGTTTCTTATCCAGGTGTACATTAAAGATTGAGGGCTTTTTCATCTCCTTCATAGTAAGTTCAATTCTGTCGGTATAGTTGGTCATGGTAACTGTCGAACTTCCGCTTTTATCCGGATGATAAACTGTAAAATGATTGTCTGCGCCCGGGCCCGGATAGATCAGCCAGGTCAGGGATCCCTTATTGGTTTCGGCACCCAGTCCGGTATAACTTCTTTCGACATTTAAAGGCACGATAGCGCCTTCCCGGATGTAAACCGGATATTCGTCCAGCGGAAATTCCTTTTCGAAGGAGATTGGTCCTTCGATTAATTCTTTGTCATCGAAGAAATATCTCCATTTCCCTGCAGGCAGTGAGACCTTGTTCTTAAGATCATCGCGGTAGATTGGGGCTACCACAAAATCTTCCCCAAACATATAATGATATTTTCCGCTGATAGGTTTCTGAAGTACTCTCCCACCCTGGTGACCGGTAACCACATAACTGTACATGTATGGAACCAGCTCGGTATGTAACCAGGAAAACTTCCGGATCACCTGCAATTCCTGGGGAGTACGGTGCCAGAGGGCTCGCTCACCATGACCACCATTTAAAAACAATCCGCAGAAGGTCGATAATTGTGTCCATCGCAGATACAGGCGGGGAGGAATGATCTTGCCGGAAAATCCTGCAACATCAGAGCCAATCACATTATATCTAAGTTTGGCTGCCGCCAGAATATTCTGAATAGCCATTTCTATCCCATCAATGCCCTCCATGGCAATATCCTTGTTTTGTTTGTCTTCGGCTGTTACCTGACCGGTAGATTCCCAGGTGTGCTTTTGGTCGCCCACCCATGTAACCGGAGCAGCATCCAGTGGAGCAAATCCCTCCGGATGAGACCATTTGTCGATCGATCTGGCCAATGTCACAAATTCAGGATTTTGGGTAAGGCCGTGCTGGTATTCATCACGGTAGTAATGATCCATGTAAATTCTGGTTGACATCAATCCTGATTTGGTGGATTTGTAGGCGAAGGGTACCGGTCCGACGAGGGTATAAAATAATGTGGCAGTGCCATCCAGTTTCCATCCATCGATTCCCAAATCAAAGACTCTTTGCTGTCGGCCTCTCCACCACTTCATTGCTTCGGGATTGGTATAATCGATAAAACCTCCTTTGCCTTTCCACCAGCTGTTTTTTTCGCCATGTCCGGCCAGGTAGCCCTTTTGGGAAGCCTCCTTAAAAAAGTCTTCAGAATCCTTTATTCTGCCGTCATTGCTCTTGCTGTCAACCATATTGGTCATCCAGCACACGACCCTGTAACCTTTGTCCTGCAGCTGCCTGAACCAGACATCCGGTTTTGGATAGCTAATTGTGTCAATTTCAAAATCATTGTACCGGAGACTCCACGGACTATCCACCAGAATAGTTCTGACAGGAATGTCATATTTGGCATATCCGTTCAGGAGCGTATCGACGCGTTCTGCGGTATTGGCATCGTCTTCCCATAGCCAGCATTCGAGCGCCCAGGCAGGCGTTAAAGGTGGATTACCATGACGTTGCTGATTGAAGAACGTTCCCCGGAAGGGATAGGAAAAATAGAAATAATAGACAATTAATAAGACACTTACGATGATGATAAGGACATTTTTCCAGCGATTTTTTTTGGGAGATACTGACATAGATAGTTAGTTTTTGAAGGACATTAAAGGATCATTTTGAGGCCGAAAATCAGGACTCCGGTGTTGACAAGTGTATGGACCAGAGCGCTGTAGAAAACATTTTTGGTTTTGATGTAAGTATAACCATAAGCCCATCCCGCCACGCAGGCTAATCCAATGTAAATAATGGATTTAGCATGATAATGAACCAGTCCAAAGGTAACACCGGTGATGGCCAAAGAGGTGTACACTCCAAAGCCGTACTTACCCGATTTTTCGATAAAATAGGCCGAAATGAATAAGATGACTGTCACCAGCGCCGGGAACCATTTCATCTTTCCTTCCAATGTATAACCTACCAGGAAAGCGCATATCAGCAGTATAGCAAATCCTATCTGCCAGAATATCAACCAGGAACGGCCTTGTGAAATTCTTTTGGCCAGCATGTTTTGCAGAATTCCGCGAAAATAAAGTTCTTCGAACAGGGCTGTATGCAAAAAGGTCCCTATCATGGAGAAAATGACAGATTTAATCAGTACGTCAAAGGATTCGTTATGTCCAATTACCGCAACAAAATTGACTGAAGTCCCAAATACGAATACAAACGTGTAATAGGAAGCCCAAACCAATAAGGCAGTTAGCAGTGATTTCCATTTCAGTTCAGGCACAAAACCCACATCTCCAAGACCCCTGACAAGGGTATAGGCATAAAAACCGGAAAGTATAATGATCACTTGGGAAATGGAGTCAAATCCGCCGCCGCTGATGGGTATTTCGCTGTTTTGCTTAACACTGAATAACGTGCCGATCAGCAGTATTACGACAAATACGGTAAAATCCAGCCATCCGATTTTTCGTAAAGAATCGTTTCTCCAAGCGAATGCCCCTATCGGAAAAAAAAGGATAAATACCAGTACCCAGAGATTTCCCTGCAATAGGTTCTGCTTATTGATAAGAAGATAGACCAGATAAAAGCACAACATCAGAGTCGGAAAAAGCAACACATTGACACTTTTCTTTCTTAGCCATTGCTGGAATGCCGAAGCAATATCAGCCCTTCCGATAGAGAACTGAACAAAATAAAGTATCAAAAAAAATGGTAGAGCCAACAACAAATCCCGAGCTGAGATTTTGCCGGATATGAAAAACACAAAAAAAAATGTAAGAATGATCGTTGTAATGCCCCCTTTGATGAAAGAACAAGTCAGGGTTTTTGTATCATCCGTTTTGGAAATTGCCATGATAATAGCCGATAAAATTGTTAATAGCTGGAGATGATCCTAATTACCTCAGATCTCAGGTTTTTGCAATGCTTGAACTGATTTGTAAAGATATAGCGAATTTTCACATGCTGAAACAAATTCTGATACATTTGAAGGAGGTTGAAGGCAATTTTCCCGGCAAACGGCATCGCCAGGAGCGATACAGCAGCTATAGGGAAGGAGCCGGTAGTGAACCAGATAATTCCACTTTCCAATAAATAGATTAAAGGAAATAGTACCAGTCCGGAGGCAAAAATGAAGGTACCCATGAACGCAAGGTCTTTAACTTTCCCGGCAAAGAAAATACGCGGAAAAAAATAGGGGAAAACATTAAATAATATTCCAAAAGCGGCAATAGGTAAAAAAAACACAGAGACAAAAAATTGCATCAAAAACTTTAGAAAGGAAGTATTTGCTGCCTTATCCAGTTGATCGTCTGTTACGCCTGCCTTTTTAATAGCAGTCAAATAATTGTTCATAAGCTGCTTGATTGTCCCAAATTTTTCAGGCTGCAATTCTTCCAGACGCTCCAATTTTGCGATCAGTTCTTGTTCTGTTTTAAAAAGCTGAATCACAGGATCTTTGCTAAAGAATTTATTTTTTGAACAGGCTTTTCCTGCAATGGTTCTGATGTTCTCATAATCCTGGTAAGCGTCCACATTATTGATCTGCATGGTAAGCGGCAACAGTTTCTGATTGATCTCATCGCGCAACAAGAGCATCGCATTTTGAGGATTTTCAGCGAAATGCACTTTGTATGAATCGATTTCGATTGGCTCTCCATAATTGACCAAGAGTGTGCGGTTGAAATTCCAATAATGGTCATAATAGATTCCAACTGGTACGATCTGGAGTCCAAGTTGAAAATTGTTCTTCATCTCCGACTCGAGGGCAATGCGTGGGATGGCCTTCTTGTGCGGCAGCATTTGCCGTTTCCCGGAGTGGGCAGCTTCCGGGAATAGTGCGACCGAGCCTTTTTCTTCCAGCACATGTGTGACTTGGTTGAAAATCTCCTCATTGTTGGAAAGATTCTCTTTACCATCGCGGATACGATAGATTGGAATCATCTTACAAAAGTTCAGAAAAGCCCTGGATGCCTTGCTTTTAAATATATCCGCCCGGGCAAGCCAAAGTGTCTGCAAAGGATTGGTGCAGACCAAGGCAAGGGGATCCATCAGGGCATTCTGATGGTTAGCCGCAAAAATAATTGGCTTATCACCTGGGATATTCCCGCAGCCATTGACAACAATACGTTTGTGCGTCAGCCAGAAAGCAAAACGCACATAATCTCGCAGTGCCTCATATCCTTTCGACCGCTGTATCATAAATATCATTTACAGGTTTATGCGACCAGTACCTGGCAATACACAATCCACTGATTATATGCCATATACCCCACCATGCCGCGATAACGGCCATTCCTCCCAACTCCAGATCCTGAGGGAAAATTTTAGGATTAAACAGTAGCGCCAATGCCAGTCCGGAGTTATGGATACCAGTTTCAATGGCGATTGTCCGACGATCTTTTTGAGAACATTTAAATAATGAGCTGAAAGTATAGCCCGTCAGCATAGCGATCCCGTTTTGCAGCAAAACAAAGAAAAACACCAGATGGATATAAGCCATAAAATGGGAAAAATTTGCTGCCAGCATGGTGATTACCATGATGACAAAAAATATCAGCGATCCTTTGTTGATTGGTTTTTTGATTTTTTCTGTCAGTTCCGGAAATTTATTCTGAACCACCAAACCGGTAACTACCGGAATTCCAAGCAGGATGAAAACGGTTTGAAACATCTGAAACATATCAATTTCGAGAGGCCTGACCAGACTTGCAGCGCTATGGGCATTGTAAAAATGAATGTATTGACTACCCCAGAATGCAAAATTAAAGGGGGTAAAAAAAATAGCAGCAAGGGTTGAGATGGCCGTCAGGCTCACAGCAAGGGCGACATTACCCTTTGCCATTGAGCTAATAAAATTGGAAATATTTCCGCCAGGACAAGCTGCAACCATGATCATTCCTAAGGCAACTGTCGGTGTTGGATTGAGTAATAGCACCAGAATAAAAGTGAAGGCAGGCAACAGGAATGTTTGGCTGACGAAACCGACTATTGCAGATTTAGGCTTCTTCAGCAAATTGGTAAAATGCTCCACTTTGATTTCCAGCGCTACCCCAAACATCACGAAGGCCAATGCAATATTCAGAAAGAGCAGTCCGGCGGGTGAAAAATTCAGCCGGACATGATCCAGCACTTCGAGTGCATTATTCATAGTAATAGATAAAGATGAATCCTTTTAGATTTTAAGGGACCAGCCTTCGCGGGAGTTGGTTTTGACCAGTTCTGCCGCGAATTGTTTGGCATTGAGCTCGATTTTCTTTGGCTCGGCCCCCGGAATTCCGTTGGTAACAGTTATTTTATCGTTGTCGGCAAGATTGGTAAATGTCATATTCTCACCATCCCATTTCAGCTTCTTTTGCAGTCCTTGCATGCGGACTGCAAGATTTCCCATGACCACCATTTCGTTGAGCGGGCAGGCATATTCAAAGTTGGAGGCGGGCAGAATTCTGTTTTCGGGCGATTCTTTGCAGGCCCTCACCCAATCCATTTCATGACTGGTCGTTACCCTGCGAACTGTTTGTGCGGGCATCACGAGTTTTGAATATTTATCTGCCGGCAGAAGTTTATAATTGCCACCATAGTTTCCGCAGACAATTTTCCCTTTTGTTCCATGTAAGATGACTCCGTTTTTCCCTTGGCCCAATTCCATGCCATCGGGCATCATATCTGGGCGGGCGGGCTGCAAACCACCGTCATACCAGGTTACATTTACCTCTGGCATCTTATGTTTGCCAACCGGTTGCCTGGATGGAAAAGTATAATGGATCATGGAAGTATTTGGAGCGCTTTCATTGTTAAAAGTTGAAGAAGAGGCCTCTACCGAGGAAGGATGACCTAGTTTCAGTGATGCAAAGACGACATCGAGAACGTGGCAGGCCATGTCGCCCAGGGCACCTGTGCCAAAATCCCACCAGCCCCTCCAGTTCCATGGATGATAAGCAGAATGGTATGGACGCATGGGGGCGGGACCGATAAAAAGGTCCCAATTGAGTCCGTCGGGTAACCACATTCCTTGCGCAGGGCGGGAAAGACCCTGGGGCCAGATGGGTCGATCGGTAAAGGCATCCACACTGGTAACCTCTCCAATGGCGCCGCTCCAGATCAGCTCGCACACCTCCGCAACATTGTTACCACTGTGACCTTCGTTTCCCATCTGTGTAACGACTTTGTATTTTCTGGAAGCTTCGAGCAAGATCCGTGATTCATAGACAGTATGGGTCAAGGGTTTCTGAACATAAACATGCTTGCCAAGCTGCATAGCAGCCAGCGCGCAGACTGCATGTGTATGATCGGGTGTAGCTATCAGGACAGCATCGAAATCCTTGTGACTCTGCTCAAGCATGATGCGGTAATCTTTGTATTTTTTAGCGTCAGGGTACTGGTTGAAAGTCTTTCCGGCATAATTCCAGTCAATATCGCTGAGCGCGACAATATTCTGGGTATTCATATTTTTTAGGTTAACCTGCCCCTTTCCACCAACGCCGATACCGGCAATATTGAGTTTGTCGCTGGGAGCAGTGTGCCCCAATCCGCCAACCACCTGGCTTGGAAGGATGGTAATACCTGCGGCAGCAGCAGCAGAAGAAGCAATGAAGCCCCGGCGGGAAATTGATTTCTTGTTTTCCATAAGAGTTGCAGTTGTTTAGTTATTTGGCCTAATAATTGATAAAAATAGAAAATTATTACCAATATTATGGCAATGCTTCGGCCACGACGAATGTACTGCCACCGATGAAAATCAGATCATCTCTGTCGGCATACATTTTTGCCTCATTTAATGCAGACTGTACATCTTCGAAGGCGGCACCGTTGAGTCCAAAAAAAGTAGCCATTTGCATCAGTTTGTTTTCATTCATGGCCCGTGGAATTGAGGCCTTCGTGAAGTAATAAACAGCATCTCCGGGTAATAATTTAAGAACACCAGTTATATCCTTGTCATTGACCATTCCAATTATAAAATGTAGCTTCTTTTTCGGGATCTGTCCCAATTGTGCCACAACCTCTTTCATACCCGCCTCGTTATGGGCTGTATCACAAATAATTTGTGGATTGGCGCCGATGGTTTGCCACCTTCCCAACAAGCCGGTTAATCGGGTGACGTTTTCCAGTCCGCTGCGGATGGCCTCTTCCGAAAGCTGAAATCCGCCTTTCTGTAACTCACGCACGGCACAAATGAGGGTACAGATATTCTTAGACTGATAATTACCAAGAAGGTCAAGGCGGAGATTTTCAAACAGGATGCCCTCCTTGTTTTTGAGATTGAAAAACTGTCGCTGATCGTTGGAAATCCTGGAATAATCAGCCATCACTACTTGATCTGCAAAGACGATCTTAGCTTGCTTTTCATTGGCAAGACCCTCAAAAATCAGGGCTGTCTGCGGATGCATTTCTCCGATCACCACTGGAACTGAAGGTTTAATGATCCCCGCTTTTTCCAGTGCAATTTTCCCCAAAGTATCACCCAGCAAGGCCATGTGATCGAAGCTGATATTGGTTATAACGGAGAGCTCAGGAAGAATAATATTGGTAGAATCGAGCCGGCCGCCGAGACCGACCTCGATCACGGCCACCTCCACATTTTCGGAGGCAAAATATTCGAAAGCCATCAAAACCGTCAGTTCAAAAAAGGAAGGTTCCAGGTTGAATTTCTGGTTCAAATCCAGAAATTTCTCCACGAAACTAACGATGTAAGATTCCGGCGCCATTTCTCCATTGACCCTAATCCTTTCCCTAAAATCCTTCAGATGGGGAGAAGTGTACAATCCGGTTTTATATCCTGCCTGACCCAATACGGCGGCCATCATGTGGGATACAGAGCCTTTCCCATTGGTTCCTGCAACATGAATGGAGCGAAATTTCCGGTGCGGATGACCGAACATTTTATCGAGTGCCAGCGTGTTATCGAGACTGGCTTTATAGGCTGCCGGCCCTTTGTGCTGGTAATAAGGCAAATGCTCATACAAATATTCGAGAACCGCTTCGTAAGTCATACCGGCAACTTTACTAACAAATTGTAAATACAAAGATGCAAAAAACCTTTGGCCAAAACTATCATCGGATTGATTTAGTATTATCTTTAAGCGTCACCGTTGCCAGCTGAAAGGTAAATACCTAAGGTCTGAAATTGTTATAGTTATACACAAAGATAAAATATGAAGCGGCCCAAAACGTTTATTCTTGATACCAACGTCATCTTGCATGACTGCGAATGTATATACAACTTTGAAGACAATGATGTTGTTATTCCTATCACGGTGCTTGAAGAACTGGATAAGTTCAAAAGAGGTGATGATCAGATCAATTTCCAGGCGCGACAGTTTGTCCGTATTTTAGACGAACTAGTTGGGAAATTGCCGATCGACAAGGGGATGGCTCTGGGACAGGGCAAGGGTAAACTATATATCGAACTCGGAAAGCCATATTCCGATCAGATCAAGGCCTCTTTTAAGGAGGATATTCCCGATCACAGGATACTGGCCATCACGGAATTTCTTCGTGACAAGCTGGTTACCCGGAAGGTCATCCTGGTAAGTAAAGACGTTAATCTCAGAATAAAAGCCAAATCACTGAACATTGAGGCAGAGGATTATAAAAACGACAAGGTCGAAGATATTGAAGTCTTATACCAGGGCATCCAGGAAATCAAGGAGTTTAATGATCAGTTAATTGCCAGATTGTACGAGACCAATTTCCTTGCAGTGGAGGAGACCGGGTTCGAAAAGAAACCGTTTCCAAATGAATTTTTCATACTTAAAAGTTTGAATGCCAGCGTATTGGCTCATTATAATGCTTTCCGCAACCGCTTGGAGCGGGTAGACAAAAAGGTTGCTTTTGGTATCCGTCCACGCAATGCCGAGCAGACTTTTTCCTTGCAAGCATTGATGGATCCTGAGATCAAGCTGGTTAGCCTGACGGGGAAAGCCGGAACCGGAAAGACCCTGCTTGCGCTGGCTGCAGCCATTGCTCAGCACAATATTTATGATCAGATCATGCTGGCACGACCTATCGTAGCCCTGAGCAACCGCGACATCGGGTTCTTGCCAGGAGATGCAGAGCAGAAGATTTCGCCATATATGCAACCCTTGTTTGACAACCTGGCCGTTATCAAAAGATGTTTCGACCCTCACGCGCATGAGCACCACGTCATTGAAGATTTACAAAAAGACGAGAGGCTGGTTATTTGTCCGCTGGCCTTCATCCGCGGCCGAAGTCTTTCCAACTGCTATTTCATCATTGATGAGGCTCAGAACCTTACGCCACATGAAGTGAAAACGATCATCACACGGGCAGGAGAAGGGACGAAAATGATCTTCACAGGTGATATTCAACAGATTGACTCTCCATACCTGGATATGCAATCGAATGGATTGGCATATCTGACGGATCGGATGAAGGGTCAGGATATTTTCGCGCACATTAACCTGCTCAAGGGAGAAAGAAGTTATCTGGCAGAGCTAGCCAGTGACCTTCTCTAAAAATTTGGCAATAAATCAGTACTTTTGTCGGATTGGATAATTTAGGATGGAGTTTAAAGACAAAAAGGTTGCATTTGGAACTCTGGGGTGTAAACTCAACTTTTCGGAAACCTCAACCATTGCCAGATCCTTCCAGGAGCAGGGATTTACAAGAGTCGATTTCAAGGAACATGCCGATGTTTATGTGATCAACACCTGTTCGGTCACCGATTCTGCAGATAAGAAAAGTCGGTACATGATCCGTCAGGCCACCAGGCAAAATCCTGCAGCATTCGTTGTTGTAATAGGGTGTTATGCGCAATTAAAACCTGAGGAAGCCGCCAAAATTGAGGGAGTGGATCTCATTCTGGGGGCCAACGACAAATTCAATATCATGAAATACCTTGAAAGTCTGGAAAAGCATGCATCCAGCGAGATGCATGGGTGTACCTTCAAGGAGATAACAGACTTTCAACCAGCATCTTCCATTGGTGACAGGACCCGTAGTTTTCTAAAAGTTCAGGATGGTTGTAATTATTTCTGCACGTATTGCACCATTCCGATGGCCCGCGGTAAGAGCAGGAATCCGTCGATAGACAGCATCATTCAGGAGGCTAAAAGGCTTGCTGCAAAGGGAATTAAGGAAATTAATCTCACGGGAGTAAATATTGGTGATTTTGGAAGAAGTAGCGGAGAAACCTTCTTTGATCTATTGAAAGCGCTCGACCGGACGGAAGAAATTCATCGGATAAGGATGGGATCAGTTGAGCCCAATCTGTTAAGTAATGAGATTATTAATTTTGTAGCCAACTCCTCGCGGATAGCCCCCCATTTTCATATCCCCTTGCAGGCAGGCTCGGATGAAGTGCTAGCTTTGATGAAAAGGAGATATGATACTGCTTTGTTCCGTCAACGCGTCGAAGAAATCAGGAAGAAGCTGCCTTTTGCGTTTATCGGAGTAGATGTGATAGCTGGAATGAATGGAGAGACTGAAGAACTCTTTGACAAGACGTATCAACTTATTGAGCAGCTGGAGGTTTCACAGCTTCATGCCTTTCCTTACTCAGAACGTGCCCATACCAAGGCGTTGACTATTTCGGGTGTAGTACCGATGGAGGATCGCAAACGCAGAACGCAAAAACTAATTCAGTTGTCTAACAAAAAATTACATCACTTTTACGACAAAAATCTGGGTAGAATTGTCTCCGTTTTATTTGAAGCACATTCCAACAAGAAGGTGACCAGTGGCTGGAGTGAAAATTACATCAAAGTCGAAGTGCCATATTTACCGGAAGCGCTGAACGAGACAAAACCTGTCCGTTTGCGGCTTGTCAATAATGATGGGCATATCAGCGGAGATGTACAATAATCGTTACTTTTGTATAAAAAATTATGAATTTGGAAAATCTATGTCAGGAAGTTATCGCCATTTCTAAACAAGCGGGATTATTTATTGCTCAGGAAAGACTCAATTTTGACCTGCGAAGTGTCGAGATAAAAGGAAAAGCAAATTTTGTTTCCTATGTTGACAAGAAAGCAGAAGAAATGATTGTTGAAGGGCTGAGAAAACTGCTGCCAGAATCCGGTTTTATTACAGAAGAAGGAACCGCTACCGATTCAGGCGAGAAATATCGTTGGGTAATAGATCCGCTGGACGGCACGACGAATTTCATTCACGGCATTCCGCCTTACGCAGTGAGTATCGGTCTGTTGGAAGGTGAAGAAATTGTGCTGGGAGTGGTTTACGAGGTCAGCAGGAAGGAATGCTTTTATGCCTGGAAAGGAAGCAAAGCGATGCTTGACGGCAAAGAGATACACGTTTCACAGGCTTCGACAACCAATGAAGCGTTGATTGTCTCTGGTTTTCCTTATGGCGAGTTAAAAAACACGGACGAATTTGTTGCTGCTATCAAGTATTTCATGGCTAATTCACATGGGATCAGACGGTTCGGATCTGCTGCTACTGATATTTCTTATGTCGCAGCAGGCAGATCGGAGGCTTTTTGGGAAATTGGACTTCATTCGTGGGATGTTGCTGCCGGGGCAATTATTTTACGTCAGGCAGGTGGCAGGATGACGGACTTTCGAGGTAACGAAGATTTTCTTTTCACTGGGGAGGTGATTGCCACAAACAACAACTATTTTAAAGAATTTCAATCTATCATAGAAAAATTTTATTGCAGTTAGCCATGGATAAAAATGGCAATTTGGGATATTACCTGTTGAGAGCAGTCACCTGGGTCGTACAACTTTTCCCGCTCAGGTTACATTATTTTTTCTCTGATTTTATTTTCCTGTTTGTATTTTATGTAGTAAGATACCGCAGAGAGGTTGTTTTTATGAATCTCAAGAATTCCTTCCCGGATAAATTGTCTGGAGAGATCACCCTAATTGCAAAAAAATTCTATCATCAATTTTGTGACAGTTTCATCGAGACACTTTATTTTGACCGGGTCTCAGAGAAGGAGATCAAGAAGAGACTTACACTGCTTAATCTGGAATTGCCCGAGAAATACCTTCATGAAGGAAGGGCTGTGGTTATTGCGCTCGGACATTATAACAACTGGGAATGGAACTGCAGCTGGCCTTTGAATTCGGATTACACGGCCTATGTTATTTACAAAAGACTGACCAACAAGAGTTTCGATAAGTTTTATTTCAACATGAGAGCCCATTTTGGGATGGTTCCACTGGAGAGAGCCGATACCTACCGTCAACTTATTTCCGATTCGAATAATCACAAGGGTACTGCATCTGCTTTCCTGATGGATCAAACACCCCGGAAGCGTGAAATACAGTACTGGACAACTTTCCTGAACCAGGATACACCGGTGCTGACAGGTACGGAAAAAGTGGCTCGAAAACTGGATGCTGTTGTCATGTTTTGCCATATCAAAAAACTAAAAAGAGGCTATAATCGTCTGGAATTCTCTGTTATTACAGAACACGCAAAAGATACTGCACAGTATGAAATCACGGAGAAAGCTACCCGGAAGATTGAAGAAATCATCCTACAAAGACCGGAACTCTGGCTCTGGTCTCACAAAAGATGGAAACACAAAAGGGAAACTGTATGAGCACCGGGCATAAAATCTCCATTGTTATCCTGAACTGGAATGGAAGCGGATTCCTGAAAAGGTTTCTTCCATCGGTCGTTGCTCATTCAGAGGAGATTGCAGAGGTTATTGTTGCGGACAATGGCTCTACCGATGACAGCAGAGCCATTCTTGAATCGCTCTTTCCAACCGTAACTTATCTACAACTTGAGCAGAACTTCGGTTTTGCGGAAGGATACAACAAGGCCCTGCAACTGATTCAAAATGAGTATTTCCTGTTGCTCAATTCGGATGTGGAAGTGACCAAAGGATGGCTTGATCCCTTGTTGAAGCTGATGGAGTCAGATTCCACTATCGGTGCTTGTCAACCGAAAATTCTCAGTTTAAACTATCCAGATGAGTTCGAGTACGCTGGTGCGGCAGGTGGTTTTATCGACCGATTTGGCTATCCTTTTTGCAGGGGAAGGATCTTGCAGGAAATAGAAAAGGACCATGGGCAATATGATCATTCACGAACAATTTTCTGGGCATCAGGTGCTTGCATGATGATAAGGTCGTCTGTCTGGCAGGAATGTGGCGGATTCGATGCTGATTTCTGGGCACACATGGAGGAGATCGATCTCTGCTGGAGGATGCAGCATCTTGGTTTTTCAGTTGAATTTTGCCCTGAATCTATTGTATATCACCTTGGTGGTGGTACGCTCAATTATAACCATCCAATGAAAATTTACTTGAATTTTCGCAACAATCTTTACCTCTTATTTAAGAATCTGCCTACCAGCCAACTGGTTGTCAAACTCCCTGCCAGGATAATCCTGGACGGATTAGCGGCCCTTGTTTTTCTGTTAAAAGGAGAGTTCAATGCTTTTGGAAAAGTCTTTTCGGCACACCTGAAATTTTACAGACATCTCCCTCAATTAATGAAAAAACGCAGAAATATTTTAAGGTCTTCCAAATCAAATATCCGTAACATAATAGTACCCAGAAGCATACTGTGGAACTATTTTGTTTTGAAACGCAGAAGATTTTCTGATTTAAATTTGCCGGAAGTATGAGAATAGAAAAACAAATTGCCTTGAATCGGTTCATGCTGGAGGGAATTCGTATTTCGACAACAGAATCTATCCTTTTTGAATTGACACGTTTTTCCGGAACATCAGAGTTCAAGGCTATATCCAAAATAATCAAATAGTTACAATCAAAATAATTGCTTACAAATTGTAAAGTCAATTTTTTATTTTTGTACCGTTTTTAGCATATTGAGTTAAAGCATTTAACATGGAAGTATACAAATTTGGGGGAACCTCCGTTGGTTCAGTCGAAAACATGAGATCGGTAATGAATTTGATTGCCGATGGTCATCAGAAGATGATAGTTCTTTCTGCTATGTCGGGAACAACGAACAGTCTGGTGGAGGTTTCAGATTATCTCTTTAAGAAAAACAAAGAATCTGCGCTGGCCATAATTAGTGCGTTGGAAAAAAAATATTACAACGTAGTTTATGAATTATATAAAACAAATGCATCAAAAGATTTGGGCAAGAAGGTATTAGAGGAGCATTTTGATTTTATCAAATCATTCACCACGGGTCCTTTTTCAGAAGTTGGGGAAAGGGCTATCTTGGCGCAGGGAGAGCTCATTTCGACTGCACTTTTCACCCTACTGATGCGGGAAGAGGGATACAATGCCCTTTTGGTTCCAGCCCTGGAATTCATGAAAATTGATTCGGACAAGATTCCTGACAGCAGCTACATCAAAATTAAACTGAACGAATTTCTTACCTCAAAGCCAAAGGCTGATTATTATGTCACCCAGGGATTTATCTGCAGGAACGAACTGGATGAGATCGACAACCTCCAACGTGGCGGTTCTGATTATACGGCCACCCTCATTGGTGCAGCCATCAACAGCAGCGAAGTACAGATCTGGACAGATATTGACGGATTCCATAACAATGATCCGCGTTTTGTCGACAACACCAAACGTGTCGACGTTCTATCTTTTAACGAAGCAGCTGAGTTAGCGTATTTTGGTGCCAAGATTCTGCATCCTCAGACTGTTCTGCCTGCAAAGAATGCCAATATTCCCGTCAGGCTTAAGAATACTATGAATCCGCCAGATCCTGGGACCTTGATCACTGCCGAAAGTCAGGGTGCCGGCATTAAGGCAGTTGCTGCTAAAGACGGGATCACAGCCATCAAGATTCGTTCGGGCAGAATGTTGAATGCTTATGGTTTCATGAAGAACATTTTTGAGATATTTGAGTATTTCAAGACTTCGGTCGATATGGTAACCACCTCCGAGGTAGCTGTCTCCGTCACCATTGACAACCCCAAACATTTGGATGAGATTGTTACAGAATTAAAGGAATACGGTGATGTAGAGATAGATAGAAATCAAACCATTGTCTGTATTGTAGGAAACATGATTGCGGAGGAGAAAGGATTTGCATCAAAAGTTTTTGTTGCCCTTGATAATATAGCGATCCGGATGATCTCGTATGGCGGAAGCCGTCACAATATTTCCGTGTTGATCAACACCAAAGACAAGAAGGAGACACTGGTAGCGCTGAGTGAAAAATTACTGAATATCTAACGAACATCATCGCCCAGGCATTCTTCAAAGTTCGAAATTAGCTGCTTCGCTAAGAACAAATTTCTCGTAGTTGTATACTGGCGTGGCATACATTTTCAGCCACAAAATCATGGAGGCTTCAATATCTTCGTTCACTAATTGAAGCCTTTCATGTGTCAGGTCAATGAAGGCCGCCTTTGCTGGCCGCGTATATTGACTTGAATATTTGGTTGTTTTAAAATAGAGGTCATAAGCAATGTAGTTATTCGGAAACAACTTATAATTTTTATAAACCTCTTTATCAATCTGTACTGCCAGCAGTCTCATGCGTTCATTTGTGCCTGGTTCCTGGGAAATATGGTGCAAAACATCTTTGTCGATTTGCTGTCCAAATTGAATGTGGATCTGCCCTTTCTGATTTCTTAAACCGCTGACCATGCTCAGCAGGTCGTCTTTCTCCGTTTTCTGAAAGTTAGGATCGCTCTGACGTTTATGTAATTCAGCTACTTTTTCGTTTCCACAGGGTTCAATTTCATATGAAATAGACATCGGAACGATCTTCAATTCTGTAAAACCTTCGAAGAAACTATTGTTATTCGACATGTTCAGCATCTTAAGCAAGGAAGGCTGGGTAATGTCATTCCCATCTTTGGCCCTGCCTTCCCTTTGGGCAATCCATATTGAATCTGAACCTTTTGTGATCATCTGCCTGATATAATTCGACATCAACTTAGATGATTCAAGCATTTGTTTGACAGGAATATTTCTTTTTACAATAAATGAACGGTTGATTCGAACCAGATCGTTGATCCATGGAAATACCAGCAGATTACTTCCAATGGCAATTTCTGTAGGACTAAAACCACTGGCATGCATTTTTACATTCAACAGTGCTGAGTCAAGGATAATATCCCTGTGATTGGAGATATAAAGGTACCTTTGATTCCTGTCCAATTCCTCTAAACCTTTGATTGTCAATCCATTGGAACTGGAAGACAGAATTTTTCCGATCATTGGGACTACAAAATTTGACTGAAAATCCTCAATAGTTTTGGCTGCCCTCATCGCCGCCTTCATCTGACCTAACTCTTCCTGACCTTTATTCGTATATTTCTCCAGTACGGTAATGAATTCCGGATCCTCAGTTAATCGCTGTAAAACAACCGATAGTTCCTCATTCCGATAGGGCCGGATTTCGTCAAAATTGAGCGCTGAATGCATTTCTTGTAGTTTAATAATTCGGTATTCCGCTTGCAGGAAGGACAAAGTTAAAAAATATCACCTTATCGAATCAGAATTTAAAATATTTTAACCTTTCGACACGCAACCCGACTACCCAATTATGCTTTTCAATTCAGGTAATTTTGGTTATGAATTTATATAAAACACTGTCTTTCAATATTTCAGAACTTGAATGCTATCTGACTTCTGATATCAAATCTGTGGTTACCAGGCGAAGCATCGTTTCCTGATCCCATGGATTCGGCATCCTGCCTCAGGGTATATCCGGCTTTAAGATATAAAGTCAACATCTTAATAGGTAACCACTTTATATTCAAATATGTACGAACCCCACTACCGTGAAACTCGGGAATAGCAAAATAGTAAAGAAGGTCATTTTCATAACTATAAACCCTTGAATCATAACTATCTGTGTTATAATAGGCTAATCTGAACCAAAATTTCATTCCGGACGAAGGTGTCACGATAAGATCCTGGAAGATCAGGTACCCATTTTCGTTCTTTTGGTTGTAAGAATAACCTGTTTTTTCCAAGCGGCTTCTGAGTTGCAGTTTTTCATTGACTTTCCAATCGAGGTGAACTCTCCATTTTGAGGTCTCCTCATCAAATTGTTCAGGCACGCCCTTACCTCCGGCTACTTTTTGAGGTTTGGCAACGAAGCGGGACTGCAGGTATACCACAAGATCAGGACGGATAGTAACGTCGGCCCGAAAAGAAAAGGACTTCCCGCTGGAGGGAGAAACGGTCTGATAGGTCATCCATGGAAAGTAATAGAGATCAGCCTGTCCGCTGAGCTTCACTTTCGACAAAGGACAATATTCAAATGCGAAAAAGAAACCTTCCTCATTCTTTCCACCGCTTCCAGCGCCAAAAGAACCAGCGCTGAAGGTATGAAATGCAGGGTCATAAAAACGATAAAGAAACGAAAGCGAAAGTTGTGGATGAGCCTTCCATAGCAGTCCGTTTAAAAAGGCCACCCGCATATTTCCCGAGACACCTATCTCACCGAACAGACTAAATTGGTTAAGAACACATTGATAATCAGTCCCAATATTTACATTAAAATCCCCTTCGAAAGATTTTTGTTTATAAGGTGAATTCCCTTTTGAAACCGGATTTCCAAATTTTATCATAGAAGCCAGAATTCCAAAACGCCACTGCTCGAACCGAAAATCCGCATAAGCTCCCATTAGTCGTTCTTTCACATTCTTCTCATCTGTCTTTTCGGAGGAAGTACGGTGAAGTCCATCGAGTCTGAAAGAGGTAATAAAATTTCCGACAACAGAGTCTTCCGACAAATTGGCGTCTTTATTTTTGTCTGAGAAAAATAGTGAAAGTTTTAATCTACTAATACTTAGCTGGGTTGCCACTCCCCTAAAAAACACATTCTCATCCGTTGAACTATACGGTCTGATACCTTCTCCTGATCGCATCATGGAGGAAAGGTCTGAAGAGAAACTCACCCCGCCTCCGGACCAAAGGCTAACGCCCTGTCCAAATCTGAGGTGAAAATCGCCCAGAACTATCTTTTGAATGACACCTTTCCCTTTCCAACTGAGAAAACCCGACAAAAAATCGAATCCCATTTTGTTCGATTTTCCGAAGAAATCCTCCCCTGCATCGTTTTCCGCAGTAATTCCTATGTCGAGCCATTGCCCTACTTCGCCTCTATACCTCATAAAATAGCTATAGGGTTTCCCTCCGTAGACAGGGGGTTTTCCCTTAGAAGAGGAGTATCCAACCGATGTTGGAAAAGAACTTTTTATTCTGGCAAGAAGTGACTGATAGACAATATTATCTCTCCTAATTTGCACAGAATCCCGGTTCCTCTCGAATACGAGAAACGGCTGAATCTTCTGTAATAACTCCTCACTAAAATCTCCCATTACAGCTAATTCTCTGATTGTCAATATAGATCCATACTTTTTTCGATAGGAGATGATACTTCTGACTTGTTTGAAATTCAGCAAGTTCAAACGCATCAGTTCATCCTCGGTAACTTTGTTGATGTATAATGGATGAGCCGAGTAATAACTCAGATCGTCCAGTAGCAGTGAGCTCTCTGAACTGCCATCTTCGGAGGTAGCCAGGGATTCGACCAGCTCTTCCATCTGTTGCTCTTTTCGGAGATCTGTCTGTTGCGCGAGACAGACATTGACAGCGATCAGAACGATTAGAAAGGAGTAGAGGATCGTGGATTTGGGCATAGGGAAAAGAGTGAAGAGTGAAACATTATAAGTGCAGATTGCAAATCTGCACTAGCGATGCAAATATGCACTGGTGAAATTGTATGTTAGCGAAAAAATTGGGGTATAACCGAGAATTTCGTGGTGAACGAGGGCGAAATCGAGCTGACAAGCACTCCATCTGTAGCCGAAACCGGCAGAATGCTGAAAAGGTCGGGTGGAAATACCACCTCTCAGGAAAAAATTTCCCTGTAGCGAATACTCGGTTCCGAAGCGGAAGTTGAGGCCGGCATGCTTTTCGGAGACCATTTCAGTTAATAGCATTATTTTCTCTGTCAGGCAATAGGAAGCACCAACGCGAAAAAGCATCGGAAAAGTTACCTGATTTTGGAAAGTTGTAGCCTGAGTAGAGAAGACGTTCCGGACATGAAGCCCAAGTGATAGGATTTCCGAAAATTTATAAGCGAGTCCGCCGTCGAGTTGAAAAGAACCTTTGTTGCGCCCGCTTTCCGGGAGATTGAAGGTAAAATAATCGAACAAAAGACCGGCCGACAAATTCCTGGTAAGTTTTTTTGAAATCGCTAATCCGACAGCAGATTCACTATAAGTTGCAATAGCAGTGTGTGTTATACAAAAAGCGAAAACGATATCGCGGGCAGGCAACACGAATGACAAGGCGCTTTCATTGTATCCCTTGATGAAAAAGGGCTGGCGAATGGAAACCCCCGCTGATATCGTCCGGAAATCGGCTAATAATGCTTGATTATGAAAAACAGAAAAGGAACCTGGCACGGAAACTACGGTCATCGCAAGCGCAGCTTCCCTTGCACCAATAACAGTAGCTCTTTCAATGGCCGAGCCACCAAGTGTCAGAAAAATGAAGCAGCTAATCAGACCGGTTTTGAGACTTCTCAAGCACATGTTCGGGGAAAATGAAAGTGAAGTGAGGCCGGTCAACTCCACTCAGAGAGACCGTGCTCCCTACAAGTTAATGCATTTTCGCCAAAAAAAAGAATCGCTAATTGGTCTTAAATGGGTATTTGACCTTCGTTAATTCAGAGTTTGCCTCAACAATTTTATTCTTGAGTTCCGCTTTGAATGCGATTAGTTTTGTCATCAGGGATTCGTCACCCGTTGCCATCATCTGAGCTGCCAGGATCGCAGCGTTTTTGGCACCGTTCAAGGCTACTGTGGCAACAGGAATTCCGGGAGGCATCTGGAGGATGGCCAAAATAGCATCCCAGCCTTCCAGCGAAGCTCTAATAGGTACTCCGATAACAGGAATTGGGGTCATTGCGGCAATTACACCAGGCAGGTGGGCTGCCATTCCTGCTGCAGCGATAATTACTTTAATTCCTCTGGCGTGGGCTCCTTTGGCGAACTTTTCAACCTCTTCCGGAGTCCGGTGGGCAGATAAAGCGTTCATTTCAAAGGGAATTTCCAGTTGGTTTAATACCTCTGCAGCGCTTGTCATAACGGCGAGGTCGGATGTACTTCCCATGATAATACTTACTTTCGGTTTTAATTCCTGAGACATACTAATGAGTTTCAATTTTTCCGGACTAAAATTACAATATATTCGACATTATTGTCATTTTAGGGGTCAGACCAGCATTTTTTTTTGCCCTCCCCGAAAGAATATTTTATCTTTGGCGATTCATTAGGATCAGTCTGCCGAAAACCAATATATAATACATGAAACGTATCAAGCTTTGGGATAAAGAATTTGAGATTTCTATTTCTTTTGAACAGATTCAGGAGGCGATCAAAAGGATGGCTACTCAGATGAAAGCAGATCTCGAAGATAAAAATGTGATTTTCGTGTGTATTTTAAATGGTTCATTCATGTTTGCTTCTGACTTGATGAAGGAGCTCGAACTTCCGGATGCTGAGATCTCTTTTCTTAAGCTCGCCTCCTACTCGGGCACCGATTCGACGGGTCAGATTAAGGAATTAATCGGTTTCAACGAAAACATACAGGATCGTACAGTGGTGGTCCTTGAAGATATTGTGGATACCGGATATACCATTGCCGATGTAATGGATAAGATCAGAGCCAGGGGGGTCAAAGAGGTGAAGATTGCTACCCTGCTTTTCAAGCCAGGAGCGGTGAAGAAGCCTATTCACCTGGATTATATAGGCATTGAAATTCCAAACGATTTCATTGTCGGTTATGGCCTCGACTATGATCGGAGAGGCAGAAATTTGAAAAATATTTATACGTTAGTTAAATAATTACCATGATTAACTTGGTTTTATTTGGTCCGCCCGGTGCAGGAAAAGGAACCCAGGCTCTTTACCTTTCGAAAACTTACCAATTGATCCATCTGTCTACCGGGGATATTCTCCGAGAGGAGATTGCCTCTGGAACACCTCTCGGACTGATGGTCAACAAAATTATTAGTAGAGGTGAACTAGTTCCAGATGAGATGGTTATTGAACTTATACGGGAGAAACTGGAAAAGAATCCTGAATCGAACGGCTTTCTCTTCGATGGGTTTCCCCGGACGGTTCCACAAGCAAAAGAACTGGATAAACTGCTCGTTCATTATGGAAGAAATGTCAGCGCCATGCTATCGCTGGAAGTTGAAAAAGAAGAGCTTATCCTCCGCTTGTTAAATAGGGGTATCACTTCCGGAAGAAGTGATGATGCCAACCGGGCAGTGATTGAAAACAGGATTCAGGTCTATATTGAAAAGACTGAGCCTCTGATCAAATATTACAAGAATGCGGGAAAATATGAATCGATCAATGGCACCGGTAGTGTGGAAGAGATTACCGAACGATTAAAAAGGTGCGTAGATAACCTCCCACAAAACAATAAAAGCCGCTAAGCGGCTTTTATTGTTTTGTGGGAAGATGCTCGACAACGATTCTTAATTCGTCGTACCACGCTTCACCATATTTGCGGATCAATGGTTCCTTTAGGTATTTCCAAAGCGGCTGATTATTGGATTTTCCACATACCCTGCCGGGCTTGCAGATCTTCAATTTCTCGTAGTTCACCCCGTCAAAACGTTTGTATTCAGTTATTCTGATCGGGAAAAGTTGACAGGAAATCGGTTTCCGGAACCCTGTTTTCTTTTCAAAAAAAGCCTTTTCAATGGCACAAAAGCTGACGCCCTTTTCATCCACAAAAGTGAAAACGCATTCATTCTTGCCGATGATTGGAGTAACCAGGTCGCCATCGTGATCAATCAGTGAAAAACCCTGTCTGGCAATTTCAGCTTTATTTTCTTCTGAAAGGTATTCTTTAATAATTGGATACAACCTTTCAATCGTTTCTGCCTCCTCAGGAATCAATGGAGCGCCACTGTCTCCATCCACACAACAAGCCCCTTTGCATTGATCCAGGTCGCAACAGAAGTTCGATTCCAGCACATCCATGCTAACGATCGTTTTCCCTATCTCGATCATACCAGAACCTTTCCGGTCATTTCGGTTGGAACATCCAACCCCATGATAGTAAGGATTGTAGGAGCAACATCGGCCAGAATACCATTCTGAATTGAAGCATTTTTCTGATCTGTTACCCAGATACAGGGAACAGGATTGAGTGAGTGTGCCGTATTGGCGCTTCCATCTTCGTTTATAGCGAAATCTGCATTACCATGATCTGCTATTAATATCACATCGTAGCCATTAGCACTGGCGGCTTCCACGACCTCTTTAACACATTGGTCGACAGCCTTAATGGCCGTCTGGATTGCGCTGTAGACGCCGGTATGGCCAACCATATCGCCATTGGCAAAATTGAGACAGACAAAATCCGCACTCTTTTTATTCAATTCAGCAACGATGGCATCTTTTACAATCGGCGCCGACATTTCAGGCTGAAGATCGTAAGTGGCTACCTTTGGTGAAGGAATGAGAATCCGCTTTTCACCTTCGAATTCTGTTTCTCTTCCTCCAGAGAAAAAGAAGGTGACATGTGCGTATTTCTCGGTCTCGGCGATCCTGATTTGCTTCAGACCAGCTTTGGATACGATTTCACCAAGCGTATTTATTACGTTATCCTTATCAAAAATGACATGGACATTTTTGAATGATGACTTATAATTGGTCATAGTATACCACTCCAACGGTATTGTTTTCATCTCCTGATCCGGATGGTTTTCTTGCGTAAAAGCAATCGTCATCTCGCGCAGACGATCTGTCCGGTAATTGAAACAGATCACTACATCACCTTCCTGAATG
>DATCHD010000104.1:0-39305 GCA_036508555.1 Prolixibacteraceae bacterium | reverse complement strand
ACATCTATCAGATAATGCCAGCAAGCTTTCTCGTCTGAAAATTGAGCCAGAAATTCTTGGAAATCCTTTGGATATTTTTCGTCTATCTTCATGCAGTAAATCTAATCATTTTCCCAACTTGCTTGTTGTGGATAAGCAGTTATATTTATATAGCAAACTAACACCTTATGGCGTTACTATACTATCACACACGGAGCAATCAACAAAATATATGCCACAAATTCATTATGGGAATCGAAAATGAGAGCTGCCGAAGTAAGTGATTGATGGACTGAACGGTGTAAAAATAAAAAATTTGAACCTAACCGCTTGGTTGTTCGAAATTCGGGGTGTGCGCGTGCGCTGTGCGGACGATTTTGCTCACCTGTGCGGGTCTATTCCGTACTTTTTCATCTTCCGGATCAGGGCATCCCGGGAGATGCCAAGTTGGGCTGCGGACTCCGTCTGGTTGAAATGGCGATCCTTTAATGTTTCCAAAATAAATTGTTTCTCATTGATTTGCAGATCACTAAGAACAATGGGTTCCGATGGGGGCGGGGCAAGCACCGCTGCGGAGGGTTTAAAATAGATGGTGAAATCTTCCATGGTCAGCTTGTCGCCTTTGCAATAGATCATTGCACGCTCTACCATGTTCCGTAATTCCCGTACATTACCAGGAAAGTCATACCTGGAGAGCTGTTCCAGGATGTTTGGAGGCACCGTCGGACAATGTTTGTTCAGCTTCCGGGCAAATTCTGTCACAAAACTTTCCACCATCGGTTTGATATCCTCCGTCCTTTCCCGCAAAGGCGGAATGTGAATCTGCAGCGTATTGAGCCGGTGCAGCAAGTCGAGCCGGAACCTTTTCTCCGAGACCATCGAATCGAGGTTGTAATTGGTGGCGGAGATGATGCGGAAATTCGTTTTGATGGGCGAGGTATCCCCCACACGGGTGATGACCTTCTCTTCAATGGTCCGAAGTAGTTTAGACTGCAGGTTCAGAGGCATATCGGCTATTTCGTCGAGGAAAAGCGTTCCTTCGTCGCTGATCTCGAAGAAGCCTTTCTTGTCGGCAATGGCTCCGGTAAAAGAGCCTTTCTTGTGACCGAAGAATTCACTTTCGAGCAGGGAATCTGTAATGGCGCTGCTGTTAACCGGACAAAAGATGTTCTTCTTACGGCTGCTGCCAAAATGAATAATCCTGGCAATGTTTTCCTTTCCGGTCCCACTTTCACCAGTGATCAGCACATTGGTATCCGGGTATTGTGCGGCCATCATCGCCTGGTCGAGGATTCGCCGTATGGCGTCTGATACGCCTATAAACTGCCGGTTGATCTGCTCTTCCAGGGTCTTGGAAATCAGGGAGTTTTTCTCTTCTGAAATTTTTAGTTTTTGTTGTAAAATCAGAAATTTATGGGAGCGTTCGATGGCAATCTGTATGTCGATGTGGCGGAAAGGTTTACGCAGGTAGTCGAAGGCGCCCAGGCGCATGGCTTTGATCACCGTTTCCATGTCGCCATGACCGGAGACGATAATTACCTCTACCGACGGCTTCTCTTCTTTGACCTTCTTTAAGATATCCAGTCCGTCGGCCCCAGGCAAACGGATGTCGAGGATCAGCAGGTCGATCGGATGACTGTCCAGAAGGGTCATACCATTGGCAACGGTATTGGCTTCCCAGACTAGGTGTCCGGAGAGTTCCAGAAATTCGGCAAGCTCTTCTGTGAAATGTTTCTCGTCGTCGAGGATTAATACGCGAATTTTTTCTGTGTCCATTGGTTCAATATTTTGCAGGCCCTTCGGCTACGCTCAGGGACCGGGTGTTTTTTGCTTGGCCCTTCGGTTACGCTCAGGGACCGGGTGTTTTTTGCAGGCCCTTCGGCTACGCTCAGGGACCGGAGGTTTTAATTGGAATCTTAATTTTTACAGTCGTGCCTTTTTTCAATTCACTCTGGAAATTAATTTCGCCATTCATCTCCTTAATAATTCCAAAAGTAATGGAAAGTCCCAGTCCGGTACCCTTTCCGGCCTCTTTGGTCGTATAAAAAGGCAGCATAATCTTATCCAGATCCTCCGGCTTAATCCCCATTCCATTGTCTTTTATGTCAATCAAAATTTGATTGATAGAATGATAGGTTCTAATGCCGATGTTCTTGATCAGCGTTTTACCTGTTTTTTCCTCCAACTCCTCCATGGCATCCTTGGCGTTGATCAGCAGGTTAAGAATCACCTGCTCAAACTGATAAGTGTTTCCGTAAGCCTGCGGAAGCGCTTCTTCGAGGTCCAGATGAAGATCAATCATTTTGTTACCAAACTGCTCCGAGATCAGGGAGGTAGCATTATGGATGCTCTCATTAAGGTCGAACATGGTCAATATCGCATCATCCTGACTGCGCGAGAAAACCCTTACATGGTCTATGATATTCTTGATCCTGAAGATGTTGTCGTAGATCTTCTGGGTCTTTTTTTCCAGGTAAGCTTTGGGTAAGGAATCTTCCTTCGAAGCAGCCAGCAGCATGTTATCAAACAGGATAGACAGGGTGTTCAGCGGTTGATTGATCTCATGGGCTATCCCGGTAGCCATTTCACCCAGCGTCGACATCCGGTCGTTGTGCATCATCTGCCGCTCCAGCTTCTTCCGGTAGGTAATGTCGTGAAGCACAATCATAAAGGCTACCGACTCCTTTTCCTTGTCCTGAATTAGGGTGGTACTGACTTCCGCCATATAAGGTACCTTGAATTTGTTGATCAACTCCAGCTCCACACTCTGGACGAGTCCTTCTTCGAGCGTCTTTGTATAAATATCCCTGAACGTTTCTTTGAAGCCGGAAGGCGCGAACCTCAGAATATGCCTGCCAATCAGTTCGGCCGGCTCGTCCGACCCATATAGTTCGATCCCGATTTCCGAGATATCGGTAATAATCCCTTTTGTATTGACGATAATAATGCCTTCCGGCGATGCGTTCAGCAGCGTACGGTATTTCTCTTCAGATTTAATCAGCGCATCCGCTGCTGCCTTGCTTTGTGTAATGTCCTTGATGAAACAGAGATACTGCTTGTCGGTCATTTTAACGCCATGGAGACTGCACCATCTAAGTCGGCCGTTTTTTTGACGGAAAATGAGTTCATCATTGGCCGTTCCGGCATTGAGCAGCTTCTTGAAAAAAGAGTTCCATCTTTCTTTGTCCGTTTCTGTCATCAGATCGCGCAGTTTCATTATCAACAACTCCTCCTTGTGATAACCGGTAATCGAGCTGACGGCCTCATTCATCTCGAGGTATATGCCGTTTTTGTTCATGATGAATACGCCGTCCGGGGCATTTTCCAGGAAACTCCTGAATTTCTCCTCACTGTCCTGCAGCTCTGCAGTGGAACGAACAAGGTTTATTTCGGGCTGATTCTTCTTCTGGTTGTAAAGCTCCAGGAAGACATTGATCTTACTTAGCAGGATGGCCCTGTTGACAGGTTTGAAAATATAATCGACCGCACCTGATTCATAGCCCTTTACAATCTCGAACTGATCCTGGTAAACGGCGGTCAGGAAGATAATGGGGACGATGGCGCCAACCCTGCTTTCATTGATCTTCAAGGCCAGCGTGTAGCCGTTCATCTCTGGCATCTGAACATCCAGAATGGCGAGCGCAAGCTCCTCGTTTTTGATCCGTTCGAGCGCTTTTTTTCCTGAACTAGCCGAAATGATATTCGCTTTCAGGGGCTTGAGAACAATCTCCATGTAGGCGAGCAACTCCTTCGAGTCATCGACAATCAATATATTAGCTAAATCCATCTGCTATTCTGCCTGTTTGATGGTAAAATAAAATGTGCTTCCTTTTCCTTCGATACTTTCTGCCCGGATTTTTCCACCTTGTTTTTCGACGAACTCCTTGCAGATCAACAATCCCAGACCAGAGCTCGACTCTCCGTCTGTTCCTTTTCTGCTCACCTGTTCGTTCACAATAAAAAGCTTGCTTAACAGCTCTTTGCTCATGCCTATCCCGGTATCCGATACTGAAACCTCTACTTCTTCCTGTTTAACAGGCCTGGCAGTTACCACGATCGTCCCACCGGAATAGGTGTATTTCAAGGCATTGGATATCAGGTTACGAAAAATGGTTTCAGTCAACTTAACATCGCAGCTCACAAAATAATTCTCTGTCAGATCAACCTTTAAATCGATATTTTTCCGTCTGGCAGATTCCTTAACAGGATCTATACTTCTGTGAATGATTCTGTTGATGGCAATTTTTTCGGGATGGAACTGGAAATTCCCCTTCTTCAGCAACGACCATTCCAACAAGTTTTCGAGTAACTGAAAAAGACTGGTCGCCGAAACGTGAAGAGATTTGGAGATGTCTTCAATTTCTGCCATGGTCATGGTATGGAGATCTTCTGCCATCACTTCGGCCAGGCCCAGGAAGGAGCTCAGCGGACTACGAAGGTCATGGGCGAGGATCGCAAAAAACTTGTCCTTCTCGCCATTGCTGATCTGCAGTAGCTCATTTTTAACTTTGATCTCCTCTTCTGCCTTCTTCCACGGAGTGATATTGTTGGAAGTGGTAATAAAATATTGCGGTACACCTTCTTTATCCCGGTGAAGAAAAGTGTGTATATCGGCCCAAACGATGGATCCGTCTTTGTGGATGTACCTTTTTTCCCACCGGCAGGATTTGAACTGGTTTGAATTTATCAGATCTATGCGATGGAGGCTTTCGGCCACATCATCCGGATGGGTCAATTCCATCGGAAGTTTGTTCATTAGCTCCTCCCGGGTATAACCCACCATTTCACAGAATGAATTGTTGGGATGAAGCCTGCCATCGATGGTGATAATAGACATCCCTACAGCCGAGTGTTCAAAATAGTTCTTGAAGATCCCTTTCCCGTCAATCTGATCAAATATTAACATAGCGTCTTAATTATTGGGTATTCACAGGTATGGTAAAAAAAAACGTAGTTCCCTCTCCCTTAACCGATTGAAGTGAAACTTCGCCACCTAAAAGGGTCACAATACCTTTAACGATGGAAAGTCCCAATCCACTGCCTTCATACATCCTGGTGGAAGAAAAATCTTCCTGCATAAAAGAGTCGAAGACATAATTTTTTGCATCTATTGCAATGCCGATCCCGGTATCCCTGACATAAAACCGACAATAGCCATCCTCCAGTTGCAGTCCGATGGAAACGCTGCCATTATCGGTGAATTTCAGCGAATTAGCCATCAGGTGATTCAGCGTCTTCTTGATGAGTTCTTTGTCGGAGTGCAGGGAAAGTGTTCGGAGCTCCTGCGGAACCTCATCCACGATCGCAATGTTTTTAGCATTACCATGGACAATGAATTCTTCGATGATGTCCTCAATCAAGTTGTAAATCTTAAATTCTCGCGCACTAACTTCTTGATTTCCAGTTACAAGCATAGATATGTCAAGATAGTCATCGATTGTTTGAATCAGTCTCTCGCTGCTTTCCTGGACGACCATCAGAAACTGATTTTTCTCTTCCAGGGTTAAATGTTCATTTGCAATAATTTCTCCGAATCCTATAATTCCGTTTAATGGGGTCCTGATTTCGTGGGAGATATTGTTCATGAATGCCGTTTTCAGCTTGTTACTGGCTTCTGCCTTTATTCTGGCTTCCACCAGGGATTGCTCAATGGTGATCTTTTCCTGTAGATTGGCCATCATACCGGTAAATATTTTCATCAGGGATATTTCGGAATCGAACCATTTTCTGTGGTCTTTGGTGGATTCAAATCCAACAAAACCCAGACAGTTTTCCTGTGAAATCATTGGAATGGTGATGATCGTTTTAATGCCGATAGATTCCAGAAGAATTCGGATGGGATCCTGTTTATCCAGTCTTCTTAGGTTTTCAACCATGGCTGGTTCGCCTTTTTGGTGGTAAGAAGACCAGTCGGAGATGTGGCTAACGGGAATATTCTGCCTTATATCAATCAGCGGTAGCGTACCCGGACGGCACCATTCATGGGTATTGGTCATGGTTCCGTTTTCAAAATCATACCGGTAAATATAGGATCGTTCCGCATCGATGTATTCACCGATTTGCTTCAGGGAATCTGTGATAATGTGATCGGTCTCCGACGCAGGAATATTGATAAACCTGGAGGCCAGCTTCATTAGGATCTTCTGAAATCCGGATTGATACAGGAGATCGTGTCGCATATCATGCGATTCAGACACGTCTCGGACGATGACCAATGCATGAAAATTATCCAGCCGGCTGATCCTAACCTCGTAATTTTTCAGGGTCCCGGAGAAATTCATTTCGTACTGATTGGTGGACAGCTTGTTGGTTTGCAGACATTTGCCCAACATGGTCATGAGGGTCTCTGCTTCTTCTGCATTAAAAAGCTGATGCAGCGATGCACCGATAACTTCTTCTTTGTTCAGAAAGCGCGTCTCGGTATCAGAAGCAAAAAAATCGGTCAGCACCCCGGTTTTGTCAATAACGAACATCATATCAGGCATGGCGCTGATGATGGCATCAAGCTTGGCGATAGGTGCCGGATTAAACAATTTAAAACGGGTAAGCGCCAGGAAAACGACTATCCCGGTTAGGGTAAATAAAATAGAAAGTTCCCACACAAGCATTGGTTATGGTTCGAATAATTTGGTTAAATTACAAAAAAAACAATTGGACATTGATCACGGATCAAATTTTTGATTTTTTAAGCTCTTTTTGGGCTATCTCTTAATAGTTTCCTTAATTTTGCACTTTTTAAAGGAATAGTTCGAAAATTAAATATTGTGCCTAATGGAATTGCTTGAGAAAATCAGAAAAAATGCTGTCGGCCTGCAGAATCACATTGTTTTGCCAGAAGGCAGTGAGATCAGAACACTCAGGGCAACGGATCAGATTTTGAAAGAAAAGATCGCCCGGATCACTTTGCTGGGGAACCGCGAAGTGATTGAAGCCGCCGCCAAAAAAGAAGGGCTTAACATTTCCGATGCCCGGATCGTTGATCCTTTGACCGACGGCAACCGTCAGAAATATGCTGAGATGATGGTTGAAATCCGCAAAAATAAAGGATTGTTGCTTGAAAAAGCCTACGAGCAGCTGAACGATCCGCTTTGCTTTGGTGTCATGATGATCAAGGCCGGAGATGCGGATGGCGAGGTTGCTGGCGCCATCAACGCTACGGGTGATGTTTTGAGGCCTGCTTTCCAGTTTGTGAAGACGTTACCTGGCGTTTCCGTGGTATCGGGTTGTTTTTTCATGATTTTCAAAGACAAAAATTTGGGCGACAATGGCCTGCTGGTCTTTGCCGACTGCGCCGTTATGCCTGATCCCGATGCCCTACAATTAGCTGAAATCGCAGTAACTACAGCTGCTTCGGCAAAAGCCATTGCCGGAATCGAGCCCCGTGTAGCCATGCTTTCTTTCTCGACCAAGGGGAGCGCCCAGCACGAACTGGTGGATAAAGTAGCAGAAGCCACAAAGATTGCCGCCAGGATGAATCCCGATTTATTGATCGATGGTGAGATGCAGCTGGATGCGGCGCTTGTCCCGGAAGTTGGTCAGTTAAAATCGCCGGGAAGCAAGGTGGCCGGTCGGGCTAATGTGCTGGTTTTCCCTGGATTGGAGTCCGGAAATATTGGATATAAACTCGTTCAGAGACTGGCAGGTGCAGAGGCAGTCGGTCCGGTACTTCAGGGAATGGCTGCACCGATCAACGATCTTTCACGGGGTTGTTCTGTCAACGATATCGTCAACATGGTGGCCATCACTTCAAATCAGGCCGGAAAAAAAAAGTAATTCAAGACATTACAAATTATACGACAAATGGAAGAACTGATTGTTGAAGCGATTGAGGATTTTGGTCTGAGCAAAAAGAAACAGACCCATATCCTCTTTTCGAAGATCGGGATCGTCGGTTGCGGTAAGGACGGACAGAATATCGCCCGGATTGCCAGCGCCTACGGTATGGAGGTGATCTTCATCGAACTGTCCCAACAAAAAATTGAATTTGCCTACGAACAGCTGGGCAAAGTACTGGACAGGCGTATTGAGAACTGGGGTATGACAGAGGGTGAGAAAAAACTGATCCTTTCCCGTATCCGGGGAAGCCTCGATTACAAAGATCTGAAAGACTGCGACTTCGTCATCGAAGCGATCAGAGCCGATTCGAGCGCAAGGAAAATTACTGAAAGAAAAGAGGTCTTCAGAAAAGTCGAAAAGGTAGTAAGCAAGGATTGCATCATCGCTACCAACTCTACTACCATTATTATTACAGAACTGGCTGCCGAGCTGGAACACCGCGACCGGTGCGTCTCTCTCCATTTTTTCGTACAGTCGCCGGATGCCAAGATTTGCGAGGTGGTAAAAGGCCTGTACACTTCCGAGGAGGTGTATATCAGGGTGCTGGCTTTCGTTAAATTGGTTAACAGACAGGCTATTCCAGTGGAAGAATCTGCAGGACTCATCTCGATCAGGCTTTTCATGGCGCTGCTCAACGAGGCCTGTGAAGTTTTGTTAGAGGGCGTAAGCTCCATATCGAACATCGATACGGTCTGGAAGATAGGATTCGGCATGCGCTTTGGTCCGTTTGAACTGGCTGATATACTGGGCGTTGACAAGGTCAACCGCTGGATGGAAAATCTTTATTCAGAATTCGGAGACCCAATGTACATGCCTTCCCCCGTTATTAAAAAATTGAACCGTGCCAAGAGATTTGGAAAGCATGTTTCCTGGGGTTTCTATAAATATGACGAAAACGGAAACATCATCGGATCTACTCCACTGATTTCAGAAAGAATCTAAAACATTGATAATGAAAATATTAGTACTTAATTGCGGAAGCTCCTCCATCAAATACCAGTTCTTTTGCATCGAAACCAGTTCCTTGATTGCCAAAGGTATCGTTGAAAAAATTGGCATGAAAGGTTCCTTTCTGAAGCATGAAAAACAAAGTGGACAGAAAGTACTTTTTGAAGGTGAAATACTTGATCATAAGATAGGTATCGAGTACATCCTTGGAGTGCTGTCGAGCGCCAAACACGGCTGCATCAAAAAATTGGAGGAGATCAACGCCGTCGGTCATCGGGTGGTTCATGGCGGCGAATTCTTTACCGAAAGCAAGCTCGTGAATGAAGAGATGATCGGCGCCCTCGAAAAATACACGGAGCTGGCACCCCTGCACAATCCGCCGAACCTGAAGGGTATCTATGGAATCCGTGCGCTGATTCCTTCTATTCCGCAGGTAGCGGTCTTCGATACGGCTTTCCATACTTCTATGCCGAAACATGCCTTCATGTACGCCATTCCTTATGCGTTGTATAAAAAATATGGTATTCGCCGATATGGTTTTCATGGTACCAGTCACCGGTATGTGTCTGCCAGGGCAAGTGAAATCCTGGGCTTGAAAATGACTGATCTTAAAATAATTACCTGTCATCTTGGTAATGGAGCTTCTGTTTGCGCCATCAAAGACGGAATTTCTGTCGATACCTCGATGGGATTCACTCCGGTGGAGGGACTGATTATGGGATCCAGGTCCGGGGATGTCGACATGGGTGTTGTCACTTACCTCATGGATAAAGAAAAAATCGGGACTAAATCGGCATCCACACTCTTTAACAAACATTCCGGGTTACTTGGAATCAGTGGTTTTTCGTCCGATATGCGCGAAATCCGGGAGGCTGCCAACAAGGGTGATGAACGTTGTCGGTTGGCTCTCAAGATGTTTGATTACAGGGTTAAAAAATACATCGGATCTTACGCTGCCGCGATGGGTGGCCTTGACCTGTTGATATTTACCGGAGGCATCGGCGAGAATTCGGATTCAACCAGAACCGGTATTTGTGAGGGACTCGAATTCATGGGTATCGATCTGGACGAGCAAATCAATACAGGATCGATGGGTAAAGAGGTTGTTATCAGTAAAAAGGAGGCCGGGGTGAAGGTGATGGTGGTACCGACCAATGAAGAGCTGATGATCGCGATCGACACGCAGAAAATTATTGAGTCTACCGGTCCCTGAGCCTGTCTTCCGGTCCCTGAGCGCAGTCGAAGGGCCTTGCGGCCGGAAGGCGCTATCCGGAAGGCGCTATCCGGAAGGCGCTATCCCTCGTTTGCAACGAGGGATAAAAAGCGTCCATCCCTCGTTGCAAACGAGGGATAGCACAGACCGGGAAGTTAAACTTTGTTCTACCTTTGCAAACAGTAATCCAAACTAAAACTTCGTTCTGGATGATAAAGAATTTAGAAGATCTTTTTTCTGCTGTTCTGCAACGACCAAAACGTACATTGATCGTGGTCAGCGCCAACGAAAATCATTCGATTGAGGCAGCCTACAGCGCCGTTAAAAACGGATTGATCCATGCGGTTCTGATCGGAGATGAGAAGACCATCGCAACGATTTGCGCTAATCTGAATTTTGATAGCTCACTTTTCAAAGTGATTCACCAACCTGACGATCGTCTCGCGGCCGCGCTGGCCGTGCGCATGATCCATCAGAAAGAAGGTGATATCCTGATGAAAGGCCTGATTTCGTCCGATAAGTTTATCAAAGCGATATTGGATAAGGAAACCGGGCTGATGGAGCATGGCAATATTCTGAGTCATATTACGCTGATTCAGAACCCCAACTATTCGAAATTGTTGATAGTCAGCGATGCCGCCGTCATCCCGCAACCTGATTTCGGGCAAAAAGTAAAAATTATCATGTACATGGTCAAAACGGCCAATGTATTAGGTATTATAATGCCTAAAATTGCCGTGATCGCCCCAAGCGAACAATTACTGGTTCAGATAGAATCTTCGAAAGACGCCGCGCTCCTGTCTGTAATGGGTCAACGCGGACAGATAACCGGTTGTATCATCGACGGACCGCTTTCTTTGGATTTAGCCATCGACAGGGAATCTGCCCAAATTAAAGGGATCAACAGCGAGGTGGTCGGTGATGCCGATTGCCTGCTCTTCCCAAATCTCGATGCAGCCAACGTATTTTATAAGACCAACACCAAACTTGCCAATGCTGAGTCGGCGGCCATCCTGGTAGGGGCTAAGGTACCTGCTGTACTGACTTCCAGGGGTGATTCCTCCCTGACCAAACAATATTCCATCGCACTAGCTTCATTGGCTACCAAAAACTAATTTCATGGACAGTTCAGATCTTGTCAGAATATTGGTGATCAATCCGGGTTCTACCTCTACCAAGATTGCCGTATACGAAAATTCCATCTGCATTTATCTCAAAACACTGCATCATTCCATTGAGGATTTATCAGGATATCAATCGATTACGGATCAGTTTGTCTTTCGGAAAAACTGCATAATGCAACAACTGACCAATGAAGGATTCACGCTCGACGAGATCCATGTGGTGATCGGCCGTGGCGGACTGACTTATCCGCTCGAATCGGGGGTTTACCTCGTCAACGAGTTGATGGTTCAGCATTGCAGGGAAGGGGTGATGGGCATTCATGCCTCGAATCTCGGATCGATGATTGCCTTCGATATCGCTAAGGATCATCCTGGTATAATTCCGCTGATTGCCGATCCGGTAGTGGTCGATGAGATGGATGGCATCGCCCGTGTGTCGGGTCATCCGATGTTTACGCGCCGGTCCATTTTCCATGCCCTGAACCAGAAAGCCGTCGCCCGTCAGCATGCGATGAAAATTGGTCAGCCGTACGAGAATCTTGATTTGATTGTGGTTCACCTGGGTGGCGGTATCTCGGTAGGAGTGCACCAGCACGGCCGTGTCATAGATGTGAACAACGCGCTCGATGGCGAGGGACCCTTTTCGCCCGAAAGAAGCGGATCGCTGCCGGTTGGAGACCTTGTAAAGCTCTGTTTCAGTGGTCAGTACACTTACCAGGAAGTTATGTCAATGATTTCCAACAACGGTGGATACGTCGCCTACCTGGGCACGAACGATGCACGGGAAGTCGAGATCGCCGTGAAAAAGGGGGATGAGAAGGCTACTTTTTACCATGAAGCCATGGCCTACCAGATCTCGAAATACATTGGAGAGATGGCTACTGTGCTGAAAGGCAGGATTGACGGAATTCTGATTACCGGCGGGATTGCCTTCGACCGGCGGCTGATGTCCCTGATCCGCGAAAGGGTTGAATTCATCGCTCCTGTTTCTGTTTATCCAGGACAGGATGAGCTTAAAGCATTGGCAATGAATGCATTGATGGTGGCAAGAGGAGAGATTGAACCTCGTGAGTACGATCGCACAGAATAAAATTCTCGAGCGTACCCGGAAGGATTGATCTTTTAAGGATAAGTTATATATTTGGGGAAATCAAAAATTGATGGTCAGACGAATCCTTATCTCCTTTTTCATTATACTCTCCATTTTTATTTATCGAGTTGAAGGTCAGGTATCTTATGGTGGCTCTCCCGCCTCGTTTAATTCGCTGAAGAGCCTTCAGATTCAGCTTCCTGTGATCGGAATGGACCCCGTAAATAATTATGATTTACAGCTGAAAGATCTTCAATCCAGGAAACCATTTAAGAAATATACTTTTGCCAAAAGTTTTGATGTGGACATCAGTCCGGCGAATTCGGGGGTTTGGGACGAAGCCAATGGTATGAAAATCTGGCGGGTAGGTATTAAGTCTGCCGGAGCCTACTCCCTGAATATCATTTTTGACAGGGCCATCCTGCCGACGGGGGCATCAATATTTATCTATACTCCTGATCATCAGATAGTAAGAGGGGCTTTTAATGCCAACAACGAACAATCCTCCGGCATGTTGCCAATTTATCCAATACCGGGAGATGAGATCATTGTAGAATATAATGAACCCAATAATGTTTCTTATCCTGGTGATTTGCACATATTTAAGGTCAATCATGATTACAAAAACGTCATTGGCACCCGACCGCTGGGCGAATCCGGCAGTTGCAACATGGACGTCTATTGTAAGGAAGCAGCAGTACTATTGAAAGAGAAACAGGCTGTCGTTCAATTAGTTATAGGTGGAACGGATCTATGCACGGGGACTTTTGTCAACAATACCAGGATGGACAAGACGCCTTATCTTTTAACAGCGGGTCATTGTATTTTAAAAGCCTCAGAGGCACAGCTCACGGTCTTTTCCTTCAATTATGAGAGTCCTTTCTGCGGACAAAACGGGAGCACCAACGGTTTTGCAGACCAGACGATGACGGGTTCTATCCTGAGGGCCCGTTCCGATTCACTTGATTTCGCTTTGGTGGAGTTGGAAATGATCCCACCGGCAAGTTACAGACCCTATTATGTGGGCTGGGACCGGAGCAAGACGACTCCGCCAAATACCAGATCCATTCATCATCCGATGGCTGATGTTAAAAAAGTTTCGGTCGATTTGCTGGCACCTGGAATAGCCAGTTACAGTGTGACCGGCCACGTCCTGAACAATTTCTGGTGGATCAAAAAGTGGGATATTGGGACCACGGAGGCTGGCTCTTCGGGCGGTCCTCTGTTTAACGACTCCAATCTGCTGATAGGTTCTTTGACGGGCGGTAATGCTACCTGCAGCAGTTCAATCGATGACTATTTCTCCATGTTTTCTTTTCAATGGAATTATTCTTCGCTTGCTTCCCGGCAGCTCAAAGTGTGGCTGGATCCTGATAATACAGGATTAACGAAGGTTGATGCGATAGATCCTTATGCTTCGGGCAACACCTGCGATCAGTTTTCGGATGTGAAAGCGGGAGAGAAATATGAGAGCGCTAAGGTCATCAATGGAAAGGGCTATGTTTCGGGTCATAATTCCTTCAAAATTACCAGTTATGCCCAGCAGTTCAGGCAAACGGAAAAATCGACCCTTTCGGCTTTCTCGGTAGGCGTTTCCAAAGCGATTACTGGTGTGAACAATTCCAATAGTGTCGTCGATTTTCAGATCTATCAGATGAATACAAGTACCGGAATGCCTGGCACAGTGTTGAAAACTGTTCGGGTGCCGATCAAATCACTGAAGGCTTCGGCGATGAATTTCATTGCGCTGGATCAGCCGCTCGATATTATTGGTACCTACTTCATCGGATACGATTTGAAATACAGCAATACGAGTGATTCGGTGGCCATGCTGCACGCCGTGCCCCGTGCTACCGACGATCTTAACCATGCGTTTTGCCGGATCGACAATAGTTGGCAACCCTTTTACTGGGTTCCGGAAATCAATATGAGGACCTCCTTTCTGATCAATTCGTATGGTTGCGGGACTACTTTTGCTATAAATAATCCGCTGCCGGTTCCCGCAGGAAGCACCCAGTTCAGGATTTATTATCCGACCGATGCGAGTCTTAACCTGCTCTACCTGGTTAACTCCGGAAATGAAGAGTTCGGCCGGGTTATTTGTTACGACATGCTGGGCCGGAAGGTCTCAGAAACGCAGCGGATGCTGACGACCGGAGCCATAGAGTTGAGTGTCGGTTGGATGGAATCTTCGGTTTATTTTGTCACGGTGGAAACCTTAACAAAAAGAGAGGTGATCAAAGTGAGGATCATTCGTAATAGATAGCATTCCTGCTAAGCTTGGTAACAAAATGAACAATATGCCGGACAAAATATTTGCTTTTATGCTGTTGTTGAGCTGTTTAGGCGGCTGTTGGTCAGGGTCCTCCGATAAGAAGAAACCTTCCGGCGTTGCTGATATTTCAAAGCATTATGCAGAAGCCACGGGTTTTACTATTTTTAGCTCCCGCGATTACCGGAAATTGACGGTTATTGATCCGTGGCAAAAATCCAGTGACAACCAGTTTGATTATTACCTGATCGAAAAAGGGAAAATGATACCTGAAGCGCTCAAAGACCAACAGGTATTCCGGACACCGCTGCAACGGGTCATTTGTCTTTCAACAACCCATATCGGATTTTTGGATGTCCTGGGCGAGGTGCACTCGATTTGTGGTTTTTCTGGAACTGTCTATGTATCAAATGATTCTGTTAAAAGTGGGGTTGCCGGAAACCGTATCCGGGAAGTCGGTAATGAGCAGGGTCTGAATTATGAGGCTATCGTACAGTTAAAACCTGATGTTGTTTTTGCTTTTGGGGTTGGTTCTGAGATCAATGCCCAGATGAACAAGCTTCACGACCTTGGAATTCCGGTGGTGTTGGTGGGCGAATACCTGGAGCAGTCGCCGCTGGCTAAGGCCTCCTGGATTAAATTTTTCGGAGCCTTTTTTGACAAAGAAGAGCTTGCCGGGACGATATTTGAGCGCATCAAAAAAAATTATGAGGCCACTAAAACCAGGGTGGCCGGTGTCGCTTCGAGGCCGTCGGTATTGACGGGTCTGCCTTTCAAGGATACTTGGTGGATAGCGGGTGGACAATCCAATCTGGCCGTTTTGATAGAAGATGCCGGCGGAAAATTTTTATGGCGGGAGAATTCTTCGAAAGAAGCTTTTCCGGTATCTTTGGAAGAGGTTTTTTTGCGGGCGGCTGGGGCTGATTTTTGGATCAACTGCGGAAGCGCCACCAGCATGGGTGCACTGATGTCTTTTGATCCGCGCTTTTCATCTTTACCGGTGGTGAAGAAATCGCAGGTTTACAACAACAACCTTCGGTCTACACCATCAGGTGGTAACGATTACTGGGAAAGTGGGGTAGTGCATCCCGACCTGGTGTTGGCCGATCTGGTGAAGATTTTTCATCCGGAAGTGGCCGGAAGTGGCGCGTTTTACTATTACAAGAAGTTGACCCATGAGTGAAAAGTGTACCGGTCCCTGAGCGGAGTGAAACGAAGTCGAAGGGCAGAGTGAATAGTGAATAGTGAATAATGAAGAATGAAAAGTAAAGAAGGGGATGGTTTAGGGAATGTCCTTTCGGCTGCTGTTGCATCTGGCCGAATTTCAGCCAGTGGAAAGATTCTGCTGTTGTTGGTCATTCTCTTGATCGTATTTCTCTTCGACTTGCTCTCCGGATCGGTTCATATTTCCTTGTTTCAATCTCTTTCCACTTTATTTCATCCTTCGACTTCCGATCCCCAGATTGCCACAATCCTTTATCAGTTCAGGATACCAAAAGCTATTACCGCTGTGATGGCTGGAGCAGCCCTTTCCGTGGCCGGCCTTCAGATGCAGACGGTTTTCAGGAATCCCATTGCCGGCCCCGACATCTTGGGTGTTAGTTCAGGGGCCAGTCTGGGGGTGGCTCTTTTCGTCCTGTCGACGGGATGGATCTTCAAGGGCACCTTACTGTTTTCGATGACCGGATCCTGGGGTCTCGTGCTGGCGGCCTGCATCGGAGCAGCTTGCATGATGGCATTGGTGGTGCTGATAGCTTCCCGGCTACGGGATCTGATGACGGTTTTGATTCTGGGTCTCCTGATTTCCAGCGCTGTACTCTCGATCGTCAGCGTTTTACAGTATTTCAGCAATGAATCATCGCTCAAATCCTTCATCGTATGGACGATGGGAAGTTTGGGCAGTACGACAAAAGATCAGCTTTGGGTGCTCGTTCCGGCGGTACTTTCCGGACTTATCATCACACTTTTCTCCGCCAAATTTCTGGATGCTTTTCTGCTGGGAGAAAATTATGCAAGGAGTATGGGCATGAATATCCGTACCGCTTATTGGTTGATTTTTGCTTCTACAGCGATACTAACAGGCAGTGTCACTGCATTTTGTGGACCGATTGGTTTTGTCGGCATCATCGTTCCGCACCTGGCGAGAAAATTTTTCTCCACGCCGCTGCACGGTCGGCTGATTCCTGCCACTATGTTGCTGGGTGCCATCGTGATGCTCATCGGGGATCTCATTTCACAACTTCCCGGTTACAAGGCCACTATTCCAATCAATTCAGTTACAGCGCTGCTGGGGATACCAATCGTTATTTGGATCATTTTTCGGGAGAAGAAGATTGGGGGGATCTAGGGAAATGGGATTGGTGCAGATTGCAAATCTGCACCAGCTGGGCAACCCTTGCGGCTGCCCCTACTCGCTCCAGCGGATTTGCAATCCGCTGGTAATATTTTGCCAACGGATTACAAATCCGTTGGAGCAAGAAGATGAGGTGGTCCCTGAGCGGAGTCGAAGGGGAAAATTGGGGTTGGTGTAGGGGCCGCCCTAAATGATACATGAAGAAATGGTAAAAATGGACGAGATTTTTGTTGAATGCAGGGGAGGGTCGATTGGTTATCAGGATCAGTCATCGGCCTCCGTTGTGGTTAAAAAGGATCTCTCCCTGAAGGCTTATGGCGGTGAAATGGTGGCTCTTATCGGTCAGAATGGCATTGGGAAAAGCACGCTGCTCAAGACTATTGCAGGCTTCCAGCGCGCGCTTTCGGGCGAACTGCTGATTCACGCCAAACAAGCCGATTCCTATACTTCGGAGGAATTGGCCCGGGAAATGAGTTTTGTATCGACAGAGATCGTCAGTGTCGCCAATTTGACTGTCAGGGAGCTGGTTGGACTCGGCAGATTTCCTCATACCAACTGGTTTGGTCAGCTTGGCGAAGAGGATCATCGGATCGTGGAAGAGGCGATCCGGCAAGTTGGACTTTCCGGTTTTGGCGAAAGGCCTGTCAACAGGATTTCGGACGGTGAACGGCAGAGAGCTATGATTGCCAGGGCATTAGCACAAGATACTAAGATCATCTTGCTCGATGAACCAACTGCTTTTCTGGATATATCAAACAAATATGAAATCGTAAGCATCCTGCAAAGGTTGGCAGAGGAACAGGGAAAGTGTATTATTTTTTCTACCCACGATCTGAACACGGCGCTTTCCATGGCCGACCGAATCTGGTTGATGCTGAATGACAAGGTTGTAGAAGGAGTTCCGGAAGAGATGGCTTCGGAAGGTTATTTTGAATTACTTTTCGCCAATAATCCACACCTGTTTTTTGATGCAGAAAAGGGGGATTTTCGGATCCGTAAAGAGTCAAGGGGTGTTGTGATGCTGAATGCAACCGGCAAGGAACAGTTTTTGGCAACTAAGGCGCTTGAACGACTTGGTTATGAGGTTGTTATTTCATCCGCTCTGTCGGATTTTCGAATCAGACAGCCACCTTTACCCACCACTATTTCAGTTTTCTTCGGAGAAAACGGGTGGATTATTGAACAGGGAGATCACGTTATAAGGCCCGTCACACTTGAGTCTCTTTGCAGGGAAATCAGAACAATCAATCTTCCACCGCGATTTTGAAGACCACTTTTTTTACTCTTTCGTCGGAAAGCGGGTCAGACAGGGCTGTATGAAGATCGGAAGGGTAATAAATGACGAACATTCCTGGTAAGAGCCGCGAGTAAGATGCAATGCAACAATAGAATGCACAATCCTTTTCATCACTGTATTCTTCCAGCACTGGCTGAGAATCCAGAATTTCATGACCCATCAATTCTGATCCTGAAACCCAATATTGGAGATCAATATACCGATGATGACCTTCCATCCTGCATTCATCGAGATTAGTGTTCTCATACTCAAAAACAATCATTACCAGACGATTACCGTCGATTTCATACCTGCCAGGCTCAACCAAGGATAGGTCATTGCTTAAAATATATTGCAACGCATCCGTAATCCCTTTTTTAATATGAAGGTACCGGCCTGAATTTTTTAGGCTATCAAGAATCATTTTACCTACTTATGTTTAATAGAATCATTCATTCACAGCAAATATAGTGCGTTAAACTTTAACTTGTTATTTTTACCGAAAATTTTGATCATTTTGAGAAAAGTTCTGTTCAATACTTATCTGAAATTGCATGTAATCGTCCTGATATTTGGTTTTACAGCCATTTTGGGCAAGCTGATTACCCTGCCGGCACTCGAACTGGTTTGGTACCGTATGCTGATTGCTGTCATCACTTTTTACATTTATTTGAAATTCTCGGGGGAAAACCTGGCAGTATCGCGTGCTGATTTGTTGAAACTCCTGGGTGTAGGGGTGATTATTGCAGTCCACTGGGTTACCTTCTACGGCGCTATCAAACTCTCGAATGTGTCGGTCGCTTTGGGTTGCTTTGCTACTACCGCGCTGTTTACCAGTTTTATAGAGCCATTTTTCTTCAGGAAACGTATTAGCTATTCAGAGGTTTTTATCGGACTGATTATCCTCGCCGGACTCTACCTGATCTTCCGTTTCGAGACTCATTACCTGGCGGGTATCCTGGTCGCCTTGCTTTCCGCCATTCTTGCCGGACTCTTTACTGTCCTGAATAAGAAGCTGGTAGCCAATCACCGGGCCGTCAAAATCAGTTTTTACGAGATGATCGGAGGGGTGATCGCCTTGACCATTTTCCTCGCGGTTTCCGGAAAGGGAACTCGTGTACCGTTTTTATTCCCTACCTGGATGGATCTTTTTTACCTGGTTCTTCTGGGTACAGTCTGCACCGTTTTTGCTCATACCGTGCAGATTGATGTGATGCAACATCTTACAGCTTATATGGTTACGCTGACTATTAATTTAGAACCAGTCTATGGAATCTTACTTGCCTTCTTTATTTTTGGAGAGACGGAACGGATGACCACCGGTTTCTACATCGGTACCCTGATTATTCTGCTATCGGTCATCGGTTTCCCGATTTCGCAGCATTACCTGAAAAAATGGAAGCAAAAGGTCAGTCAAACTGATTGATCACACCCTTATCTAACATTTCAGTTTCGATGTTCAGGTCACTTTCCAGGAAGTCGTCCATCTCCTCTTCGGTACCGAATTCGGCGACCAATCCGTTGTAGACAACTGTCCACAGATCAGGTGCATGTAGAATTTTTAATCCGGGCAATTCCGGACTGAAATCCTTCACGGGGAAGCCCGGTTTAACGCCTTCTTCCTCTTCCATCAACTGCAGGTATCGGCAAAAATAATCTGCCGCCGGAAATAATTCATCCAGAACATCATCCTCTTCGGCACGATCGTAGTGTTCTACGACCATCAGCCGGTAGGTGTCCATAACACCTTCTGTGTTAATATATAAAGCATCGGCGAAAGGTTTCTCCGGTCTGTTTTCGATTTCGGTGAAGGGGATGGGAGTCACCTGGGCAAGAAATCTTGGACGGTGAGAGTGAAGGATCATTTCGGCTGGATCTTCATTGAGGGGATCGCTGCAGATCAAAAATTTAGATGTCTTCATGGGCGCGAATTTTGTGCAAATGTAAGAAGAATGTTTGAAAATGAGTAAATAAACTTGCACAATACGCAAAACTTGCTTACTTTTGCAAGTAATAAATCAGTCATGTGCAGTAGATGGTAATAACTCAAAGTTTCAAATTGTATGATTTTGCAAAGAAACATCCGGAGGTTGTCCACCCCTTAAACAATTGGATTGAAAGGGTTGAGAAAGCGGTATGGGCTAATCACAATGAACTGAAAGTTGATTTTCCCAGTGCGGATTATGTGACTAATAGTCGCTATGTGTTCAACATAAAAGGTAATAATTACCGGATAATTGTTGTTCTTATTTTCTTTGCGGGAGAGTTAAATATCCGATTTGCCGGGACTCATGCCGAATATGATAAAATTGATGCAAAAACAATTTAGCGAAATTATAGGATGAAAACCCAAAAAATTAAAACAGAAAAAGAATATAGGAGCAATTGCACCTCAATGGACTTATTGATAGAGAAGGGCACACTCCTAGGCGATATGGAACTTTTGTCCGACAAGGACAAAAACGAATATGTGCGATTGTCGGCAATGGTACGCAGATGGGAAAAGGTAAACTATCCACATCCGATACCTGTAAATCCGCTAATTGCCCGAATTCAGGAGCGTATGGCAGAACATAACCTTAAACAGAGGGATGCTGCCATATTGTTAGGCATAGATGAAGCGCGAATGAGCGAAATACTACGTGGGAAAAGGGCTATTAGTATGCGATTGGCAAAAAATTTGCGTAAGAGTCTTCAAATTGAGGCAGATATACTACTTGATTATGCGTAAATTACCCAATAATCGCAGACCATCTTTCTTTAATGCGCAAAACGCAAATTATCAATCCGATGCTGACTTCGGACATCTATTTTTTCAACCCCACCTGCGAATTGGCGATTGCCAACGGATCGCCATATTATACGGCTCCCGCCAGGCTGCGGCAATTTGAGTCAGATTTGGGATACATGCCCGCCTGGCTGGGCGAAGAAATGGACCAGGTGCTTATTCAGGGTGCTGTAGATCAATCTTTTAATGAAAGAATGCGAGCCTTGGGGTTCCGGCTTCCGGAAATAATGAACCTCGGGGAGGCACTCTCAGATGAATTGTGGCTCAGCAGGCCAAAAGGGCGTTTCTACCCCTGGGGATGGAGCCCTGCCGTCTATTATCTCCTAAGAAATATGCTTCCTAACTGTAGTGAGGCATTCAGAAAATCTGCAGTAGCATATTGGAAACCAGATCACAAGGGGCTTTATAGTCGGTTGACGGCTTTAGAATTATTGGAAACAATACTGAAAAATCATTCCAGAGACTGGCTACCGGATCAGGCTGATTTGCCGGTGGTTTGTAGCTCGCTGGAATCTATTCATCACGAAATTGACCGTTTTTTAGGCCCTTCGACAGGCTCAGGGACCGAATGCCCTTCGACTTCGCTCAGGGACCGGATCTCACTCGCTCCAGCGGATTTGCAATCCGCTGGAGCAATGTTCCCTACAACAATCCCAATTTCCCTACAACAATCCCAATTTCCAAGCTCCCAGTTCCCCAAAGTCGTAGTCAAGCTGCCCTGGAGCTCGTCGGGTCGCGGATTATTGCTCTTTCCCAATCCGGATTCCCCCAAAAAGAACGATGAAGTCCTTTCGGGAATGCTCAGCCAGCAGGGTTTTGTGACCGTCGAACCCTGGCATAAGAAGGTCACGGATCTTTCGTATCAGTTCGAAATATTAGACGGTGAAGTAAAATACAGGGGCCGCACTTTTTTGGAAACCGATCCGAAAGGAAGATATGTCAGAAATTATTTAACTGAAGATATTGAAATTCAGCAGGATGTGAAAGTGTTTATGGAAGAACATCAAGCAGAAGTCGTGGAAATGCTGACAGAATCTCTCTCGCAAAGCAAGTATACAAACCTCTACGAAGGCTGGATCGGAATAGATGCAATTGTTTACCGAAACGATAAGGGCGTCCTGAAATTTCATCCGATGCTTGAGATCAACGGCAGATTCACCATGGGTGCCATCGCCTTGAAAATCAGAAATTATCTCGCCGAAGGCTCGAACGGGTTCCTGCAGATTTTCTATTCTAAAACAGGCAATTTTCAAGCCTTCTGCCAGAAAAGGGAGGAAGAAAAGCCTTTGGTAATGGACGATCGCAAAATTGTCAGCGGTTTTCTTCCCCTCACACCACCTTCGCCCGACCATCATTTTGGCGCTTATGTGGAGGTTACAGCTCCTCCTCCACACTACTCCTGATCCGCTTGAAAGTATCCCTCCGGGTTACCAGCATAGGAATGGCGACACCGGCCGACAGCGCGATCAGGATAAATAAAGCCTTCAATCCGTTGTTGGTGGTCTCGGCCAGCGTTTTCATATAGGTATCCGAATTGACGGAGGTATTGGCTAACTCCATGCATCCCAGCATCATCCGGTAGGCAAATGCGCCCGGCACCATGGGTATGACAGAAGGCGTGGAGAAGACCAGTGGTGGCGCATGTTTGTTGTGGGCTGCATATACGCTGAGGATGCCAATGAGAGTAGCTCCTGCCAGGGAAGCCAGGACAATATTAACCTCCAGACCGAGAAGGATAAATTTGGTTAATCCGCCGAGCGCTCCCATAGCCCAGATGACCAGCAGTGTGCGCTGGGGCACGTTGAAAAGAATGGCGAATCCCAGTGCGGCAAATCCTGCCCAGAAACTTTTTTCCAAAATTGCTATCCAGTCCATCAGGTTAAATGTTTAAGAGATATTTCGCGCACAGGAGTCCAAGGGCAATAGCCAGGGCGATGACTAAGCCGTGAATCCCGCGGACAATCCCGTTCAGGATATTTCCGTCGATCATATCGGTAAAGGAGTTGATCAGTGGTACTCCTGGCACCAAAAAGAGTACGGAGGTGGCAAAAGCCAGATCTGGCGAGCTTCCGATGCCCAGTTTTACTGAGAGTCCCGATAAAATAGAGGCGGCAAATGCTGCAAAAATAATGGAAACGTATGGATTGAACCTTTTTTTCAGGGCCTCCTGACGAACGAATAATCCAACAAAAGTGGCGATAAATGCGACGAGCAGTTCATATCCTTTCCCTCCAAATAGAGCACAGAAAGAGGCGCCTGCTAGGGCAACTGAGGAAAGTGTAATCAACCGCGGATAGTGGGGCAGGGCAACGAGACGGTCAACTTCGGCATTGATCTGGGGAATATTCCAATGGTCTTCGACCACCCTCCAGCTCATCCTGCTGATTCCTGAAACGATGCGGAAGTTGACACCATGTGGCGAGGTGCGTTTGAGACTGGCAATGAATTGGTCGGAATCTTCGTCGATGACTTTGAGCATCAGCGACCGGTTGGTGATCATCAGTTCAATGTTGTAACCCAGTGCGTCGGCAATCCGGTTGACGGTCGTCCGCACTCTGCCGGTACTGGCACCAGAGCTCATCAGCAAAGTGCCTACGTTGAGTAGCATCGCCTCGGCTTCCTTGACTTTATGCAGTGATTTGTCCATTTAATGAGAAGAATATGGGAATTGCATTGCTCCAACGGATTTGCAATCCGTTGGCAATCTTTCACTAGCGGATTGCAAATCCGCTGGAGCAAAGGCTTGGCGAAGGGTCGAAGGGGAATGTGGGGACATTTTCAATCAGGGATTACAATTTTTTCGCCTAAAAAATGCGGTTGCGTTCCGGTCAGCAGGTCATAAGCCAGCAATGCTCTCGCACCTATCTCCCTCAGGATGACTTTAATAGAAGGCCTACCGCTCAAGTCCCCGGCATTGAAGGCAATCACTTCCAATCCCCGTTCACGTCCCAGAAATACCGCCCTGTGGTTGTGAAACGGCTGTGAAATGACGGTAAACTGATGCTGTCCAAATACCATAAAACAACGCACAACCGAGTCGAGGGTCCGGAAACCGGCGTAATCGAGGAAGATCCGATCTTTGGGAATACCCGCCTCCACCAGGTCATTGAACATGGAAACAGGTTCGTTGTAACTTTGGTATTTGTTGTCGCCGCTAACGATGATATAATCGGTTTTTTTATTTTTATAGAGCAGCACGGCCGACTGAATCCTGTAATTATAGTAGAGATTTTTTTTGCCGGTGCTGATATATTTATTGGTTCCCAACACCACTGCACAGTGGTTATGCGGGATGGCAGTTATTGAATTATAAGAATATTGCTTTCCAATTTTAGTCACTTCCAGGTTAATCCACAGCACAAAAAGGAACAGCGCCAGCCATAGAAAACCGAGAAACATGGAAAATCCGATCAACCACTTTCGTAACATTGGGACCCTTTTTTATTACTTTCTAAAAATAGCATTTTTTTTTGATGCCATTTTGAATTAATATTACTCTCACAATCTTCCGGGTGCAGGATATGGCAATTTCCATCACAGAAAAATTACGGATTCCATTTATTGGAGATCCTTTATTATCAGATTATCAGCAGGTAGCGAACAAACTTAAATCGGAGGGTGTCAAGGCGCTGATCGAAAAAATTAATTGGTCAGACTATCCCTGGCAGCCTATTGTGGAGTTGTTTGCCGGCTATTCCGGTTTCTACCTTTGGTTGTGCTATGAAGTCAGAAATGATCATTTCAGGGCTGATGCCACGGCCGACCATCAGTCCGTCTGGGAGGATTCGTGCGTGGAGTTTTTCATGACGACCGATCTGAAACCCAATGAGGCCCAAACGCAGTACCGTAATTTTGAGTTCAATGCCTTGGGTACCTGTCTGTCTGCTTATGGAAACAAGGCGTGGCGGGTGTTGCTTTCATCCGGTGAGATGCAGCGGATTCTGCGGTTTCCTGGTAAGACAGCAGCAGGTTGGAAGGAAGGAGAACCTTTCGACTGGCAATTAGCTGTTGCCCTGCCGCTGGATCTTTTAGGCCTCGTACCCGGAAACACCTTCAGGGCAAACTTTTATAAATGCGGGGACCTTACCCTGAAGCCCCATTTTCTCTCCTGGAACGGCATCGTAGCTGCCGAACCGGATTTTCACCTGCCTCAATTTTTCGGTGAGGCACAACTGCTAATTAAATAACCTCATTTTGCAGAGATGGAAACGTCAGGTATTGAAGCTATTATGGAGAGTTACCGGGCATTTATGTCCGAATGTAAGGCTCAGATTCCGGAGAAGGATCTTCCAATGGTACAGGGTGCGATGGACGATGCACTATCCGCCTTGGGAAACACGCAATGGGAGAACAGCGAATACATCCTTCATCACTCCATTTCGGTAGCCCGGATAGCCGTGATTGAGCTGGGTCTTTCAACAGACTCCTTGATAGCATGCTTGTTACATAATACATTTGATAAAACGGAACATCCGTTCACGGTGGCTGATATCACGAAGAAATACCGGGCCGGTGTCGCTGAAATCCTGGACGGAATCATCAAAATAAATTCACTCAACACCGAGAATATTGCCATTCAGAGTGAGAATTTCCGGCGATTGATGATGGCCCTTTCCGGGGATGTCAGGGTTATCCTGATCAAGATTGCCGATCAGCTGCAGGACATGCGTCACCTCGATCATCTGCCGGCCGCCTTGCAGCAGCGCATTTCCATTGATTCGTGGCACCTGTATGCACCGCTGGCGCATCGACTGGGTTTATACAAGATTAATTCAGAGTTGCAGGATCTCTCATTGAAATACCTTCATCCTGCTGATTACAAGAATATTGTAGAAAAATTGCAGGAGACCAAAACTGAGCGGGCCAATTTTGTTTCGGCCTTCGTCAAACCCATTGGGAAGAAACTGAAAAGTCGCGGATTCGATTTTGAGATGAAGGCCCGGACGAAATCAATTTTTTCCATCTGGAACAAAATGAAGCAGCAGGAGGTCGACTTCCACGAAGTATACGATCTTTTTGCCATCCGTATCATCCTGAATTCGAAACCCGAAAACGAGAAGGCCGAGTGCTGGCAGGTGTTTTCAGTCGTGACTGAAGAGTACCTCTCGAACCCGGAAAGGTTGCGCGACTGGATTACTTTTCCGAAATCAAATGGCTATGAATCACTGCATACCACCGTTTTGGGTCCCGATAAGAAGTGGGTAGAAGTTCAGATCCGGACCCGCCGGATGGACGATGTGGCCGAAAACGGACTCGCTTCCCACTGGCGGTACAAGGAAGGCAAGGCGGGTGGAAAAGAGCTGGACGAATGGTTGAAAAACATCCGTGAGGTACTCGAAAATCCGGCCTTGAGTCCTGCCGATTTCATTGAGGATTTCAAGGTTAATGTCTATGATGATGAGATCTTTGTCTTCACTCCCAAAGGAGATCTGATCAAGCTCAGGGCAGGCGCTACATTGCTGGACTTCGCTTACGAGATTCACTCCCATATCGGGGATCATTGTGTGGGTGGAAAGGTGAACGGCAAACTGGTCACCCTGAAATACCAGCTGAAAAACGGCGATCAGCCCATCGTCGAGACTTCCAATAACCAGAAGCCGAAGATGGACTGGCTCGATTTTGTCGTGACAACCAAGGCCAAATCGCGCATCAAAGCGAGTTTGAATGAGGAGCAGAAACGGGAATCAGAGAATGGCAAGGAGATCCTTAAGAGAAAATTCAAAAACTGGAAAATAGAGCTGAACGACCAGGTGATCCGCGACCTGCTGAAACATTTCAAATTGAAACTGGGATCTGAACTTTATTATCAGATCTCTATCGGGAAGATTGACCCATTGGAAGTTAAGGAGGTAATTAAGGTTCAGGAGGATGCTTCCCAAAAGGAGAGGCTCTCTGAGATTCTGGCGCCTTCTGAGCTGAAGGAGCTCTCTTTCGATTCGGGCGACGACTTCCTGATCATCGATAATGACCTGAAAAATGTCATCTACAAACTGGCGGTATGTTGCAATCCGATCTTCGGCGATGATATTTTTGGCTTTGTGACCATCCACGAAGGCATTAAAATACACCGGAATTCCTGCCCGAATGCCAAACAGATGGCCGAACGTTATCCTTACCGTTTTATCCGGGCTAAATGGCGCGAAACGGATAAGCGCAACTCCTTCCAGGCTACTGTCAGGGTTGCCGGATCGGACAGATTGGGAATGGTTAACGATCTGACGATGATCATTTCCAAAGAAGTGGGGGTGCAGATGCGTTCCATCACCATTAACAGTGAAACCGGTTCATTTGAAGGGATTCTGCGGGTGTACGTCAACGATACGCACCATCTCGATTTCCTAATGCAGAAATTGAAGAATATTAAAGGGGTGGACTCGGTGACGAGGTCGGATGGGTAAGAAAATGAAAAGTGAAAAGTGAAGAAAACGCTCCAACGGATTTGCAATCCGTTGGTGAAAATTTACCAGCGGATTGCAAATCCGCTGGAGTCAGTGAGAACCGGTCCCTGAGCAAAGTCGAAGGGCGAAGATGAGAACTGAAGAAGATGAGAACTGAGAAGGATTTGATAATTGAAGCGGAAAAAGTTTGGAAGGAGGGAGATTCTGAGAAGGCTTTGAATCTCCTGAGCCGTACGTTGCTAAAAGAGCATCCGCAGGCAAATTTCCTTTCAGGCGAAATACTTTACAACAACCAGAAATGGGGATTGGCACTCAACAGTTTCCGTCATTGCCTGCAACTGGATCCCGATAATAAGGCAGCTCAAACCTATATCGATCTTATTATAAATATTCTTGGGTTTTTTCATACAGATCAATTCAATCCTTGAAATTTTTTGATTAAATTCAGCTGCAGATGTTGATAAGAGATTACTTATATTTACCAAGCTAAACTTTTGCTTTCGAAGTCATCCGCCAAAAGTTATCCTCCCGGAAATGCTTAATTTGAATAACACTTTAATATTGTTTCAACATGAAAAGAAGAAGCTTTCTGAACACCTCACTTGCCATGGCAGGCATCATGGTAATTCCGAGACATGTTCTCGGAGGCACCGGTTTTACTGCCCCGAGCGACCAGCTCACTAAAGCCATCATCGGCGTGGGCGGCATGGGCCGCGGACACATTGGCTACGAAGACACCCGCGTGGTAGCCATCTGCGATGTGGATAAAAAACACCTCGAACAGGCCAAACTGCTGATTAAGAATCCGGTAAAAACTTACCATGATTTTCGCGAATTGCTGTTACAGCCTGATATTGATATCGTTCACATTGCCACCCCGCCTCACTGGCACGCGATCATGGCGGTCGAGGCTGCTCGTGCGGGCAAAGATATCTGGTGTGAAAAACCTATGACACGCACCATCGGCGAAGGACTCCGCGTCGTCGAAGAGATCAATAAATACGACAGGATTTTCCGGCTGAACACCTGGTTCAGATTTAAAGATAATTTCTACGGACTCGGAACCGAAGTGAAACCGCTTAAAAAGGTGATCGAAAGCGGTATCCTCGGATGGCCATTGAAGGTGACCGTAAGCGGTATCACCGGTTTCGACTGGAAATTTTACTGGAGCGGGGAGCGCAACCTGAAACCTATGCCGGTTCCGGAAGAGCTGGATTATGATACCTGGCTCGGTCCAGCCCCCTATAAACCCTACAATCCTGAGCGCGTGCACACCAAATTCCGCGGGTATTGGGATTATGATGGTGGTGGATTAGGCGACATGGGACAACATTACCTCGATCCGGTACAGTATTTCCTGGGAAAGGATCATACCAGTCCGGTGAAGGTAGAAGTGGATGCACCCGAACAGCATTACGATGCCGTAGGTTCCTGGAGAAGAATCGAATATACCTACGCGGATGGCTGTAAAATCATCCTCGATGGTGAAAACCGCGACAAGGATGCTGCCTACATCGAAGGACCTAACGGAAAGATTTTCAAGGGATTCAAATCCAATATCCCTAACCTTCAGTCATTTATAGAGACCTTGCCGGATCCGGAACCACAGATTACCACTTTCACGGAGTCGGTCAGAACACGGAAGAAATTTGCCCTGAACGAGAAGAATGGTTTTCACTCTGCCACAATTGTAAACATGGGTGTCATCGCCCTGCAATTGGGTCGTACCCTTCATTTCGATCCGGAAACACATCAGTTTATCGATGATGAGGCCGCCAACCGGTTGATTAATCAGCCGATGCGCGCACCATGGACGTTGTGAAAAGTCCCGGTCCCTGAGCGTAGCCGAAGGGTCTACTCGCTCCAACGGATTTGTAATCCGTTGGTAAAAGCTTACCAGCGGATTGCAAATCCGCTGGAGCGTGGAAAGAAACAGAAAATGATTGATTTAGCAAACAAAATAAAACACCCATGAAGAAAATAGTTACGTTTTTAATGACCGTCTCCCTGATACTTGCGTTGAGTTTCAACGGCAAGTGTCAGATTAACAGGACCGTCAACACCAAAGTGGCAGATGCCCTGGCACAGGTGCCAACGAATGATTATGCCAGATTGAATGCGCTGATGAGCGAAGTGGCCGACCTGAAAGAGGAAGGTTTCGCACTCATTACTGCCAAAATAATTCCTCCGGGAACCGGAGATGATGTTGCTGCTAGATTCGTGGTAGCCAGTCTGGCGAAATATGTCTCCCAATTTGGTAAGGAAGAGGATAAACGCATGGTTGAAAGAGGATTACAAAACGCCTTAAAAGCTGCAACCGACAAGGACGTACAATCCTTTTACCTCACTCAGCTCTATTTTGTGGCCACATCCCAGTCGGTCAACCTCCTGAGCCAATACCTCCAGGATGATAAACTTTGTGATGCTTCAGTAAAAGTGTTGCTTGCAATTTCCTCTCCTTCAGCCGGTCAGGCGATGCTGAAAGCGTTGGAAACTGCTCAGGGAATTCCAGCACTTGCGCTTGCAAAAGCAGTCGGTCAGCTAAAAATCGAAGACGCCAACCCGGTACTGATCCAAAAACTGGAAACTACCGATCCTAAAATGCAGCGCGTGATTCTGGAATCGATTGCCTTGAATGGTTCCAAGGAAAGCTATAACCTATTGTCAGACAGGGCCTCCAAGGCTAAATATCTTTACGAACCCACAGGTAGCGTCAACGCGCTTCTCACTTATGCCAACAGGCTGGGAGAAAAATGGAACATGGATCTTTGTAACAAAGTTCTAATAGAACTTATGAACAATTGCAAGGATACCAAGCAGTTGCAATTTAGATCCGCGGCGCTGGCTGTCAAAGTCAAATATTGGGGTGTCGAGACATTACCGCTCCTAATGAGTGAATTCGACAATGCCGACAAGGCTTACCGGGCAGGTGTGATAAACCTTGCTGCAGGATTGCTGGATGTTTCCGCCACACGTCAATGGATCAATAAGGCAGTTGAGGAATCTGGCGAAAAACGGGCCGAAATAGTGGAAATGCTGGGTCGCAAAGGAGATCCCGCGCTGTTGCCAACACTGCAGATGGCCTTGACAGATACCTCTTCCGACGCCGTAAGGCTTGCTGCCATTGAGGCCATCGCGAACATCAAGGACGAGAATGCGATAAAAATTCTGGAAGACTATCTCATAAGCGATCAGGATGCTTCCACTACCGCGAAAGCCTTGTCCCGCAGACTAGATGCCAAACACATGACCCGCCTGGCAGCTGCACTTGAGTCAGCCCCGAAAGCCGCTAAAGTAGAAATCATCCGACTGATAGGCGCCAAGGCAGTGAAAGCAGACTTTGGAAAAATATTAGCTTATACCGACAATTCAGATCAGGAAATTTCTGCCGCAGCCTTTGCAGCGTTGAAGAATCTCTCCTCCGAAGAAAATATTCCGGTGTTAATCGATCTATTGAAGAAAGTATCCTCCAAAGAGCAGATATCCGCCGTTCAGGCTTCCCTGATCAATGCCACATCCCGTCTCAATAATGAAGAAAAGACAAAATTCATCAGTCAACTGAGTGGTGCTGCAGATCCTGGACGGACGCTTGAAGTGCTTTCCCGGTTAGGGAGCAGAGAGGCATTGAAAAAAGTAGTAGATGCATTTGGTTCGCAAGATCTGGCGGTCAAAGAAGCTGCATTTAATGCCTTGTTAAAATGGAACAACGCCGATGCTGCCGATGCGTTGTACCTGATTTGTTCTACCGACAAGGCTTACCAGGCAAAGGCATTCAAAGGATTCGTAGGTCTGGTGTCCCGTTTCACTTTGCCGGACGACCAGAAATTGCTGCAATACCGCAAGCTGATGACCCTGGCAGCCAACAAGGAGCAAAAATTGTTGGTACTCGACAAACTGGGCGATCTTAAGACTTTTATTACCCTTGTTTACGTATCTAAATTCCTGGATGATAAAGATTTAAAATTTGCTGCTGCTTCTGCTGTTATGCAGGTTGCGTTGCCAGAATCAGGAAAGACGACCGGCCTGACCGGGGAAATCGTAAAAAACGCCCTGACAAAATCATTGCCTTTGATCAAGGGAGCTGAAAGTGACTATGACAAGGAGAAAATCAAGAAATACCTGGCTTCCATGCCGGATGAAAAGGGTTTTGTGCCAATGTTCAATGGCAAAGACCTCACCGGATGGAAAGGACTGGTCGGCAATCCTGTCACCAGGGTCAAGATGACACCGCAGGAACTTGCAGCAAAACAGGTCGAAGCCGACGCAAAGGCGAAAAAGAACTGGAGTGTGAAAGATAATTCCATCGTCTTCAGCGGGGCAGGAGACAACCTCTGCTCCGATAAGCAATATGGTGATTTCGAGATGATTGTCGACTGGCGTATTACCAAAAAGGGAGACAGCGGAATCTATCTGAGGGGATCGCCACAGGTTCAGATCTGGGATACTTCGCGTGTCGACGCGGGAGCGCAGGTCGGGTCGGGCGGTTTATACAACAACGCGAAATACAGGAGTACACCGCTGAAAGTTGCCGATAATCCGATTAACGACTGGAATCATTTCTATATCAAGATGATCGGAGAAAAGGTAACTGTATATTTGAATGGTATCCTGGTAGTGGATAATGTGACGCTGGAAAATTACTGGGACCGCTCAATTCCAATTTTCCCGAGAGATGCGATCGAGCTACAGGCGCATGGCACTGATCTTGGGTTCCGCGATATTTATGTCCGCGAGATCAACGACAACCGTTATGTGGTTTCGCCCGAGGAGCAAAAAGAGGGATTTGCACCGCTTTTCAATGGAGTAAATTTCGAAGGCTGGACAGGCAATACCGTTGATTATGAGGTAAAAAACGGCGAAATTGTTCTCAATGTAGACAATGGTCCGTCGCATGGAAACCTCTTTACCCAGGGAGAGTACCGCGATTTCATCTATCGCTTTGAGTTTCAGTTAACCCCGGGCGCTAATAATGGTCTGGGTATTCGCGCTCCGCTGGAAGGCGATGCCGCTTATGTAGGCATGGAACTTCAGATTCTGGATGATGATGCGCCAATCTATTCGCAGTTGCAGCCTTACCAATACCATGGCTCCGTTTACGGCGTGATTCCTGCTAAGCGGGGTTCGCTAAAACCTACCGGGCAATGGAATTATGAGGAAGTTGTGGTAAAAGGCAACAACGTGAAGGTGATCCTGAACGGCAATGTCATTACCGATGGGGATATTCAGAAAGCCAGCAGGAACGGAACGATGGATCATCGCGAGCATCCCGGACTCAACCGTGCTACGGGACATATCGGCTTCCTTGGACACGGTTCTGTAGTGAAGTTCAGGAATATCCGGATTAAAGAATTATAATTTCCCAATTTGATTTTTAATGAGCATTGAATTTATTATAAAAGATCAGGTTGCAAAAGCGATTAGTGCCCTTTACGGACAAACCATCGAATCTTCACAAGTTCAAGTCCAGCTTACACGCAGTGAATTCGAAGGCGACCAGACCGTGATGGTTTTTCCTTTCCTGAAACTTACCAGGAAATCACCAGAGGCAACCGCGGCTGAAATAGGGGAGTACCTCACAGCGAACCTGAAGGAAGTCTCGGGTTTCAACGTGGTGAAAGGGTTTCTAAATTTGGTAATTGACAATAGTTACTGGATCGAACGGCTGAATGAGGCAGTTTCGGCAGAAAAATACGGCTTTATCGAGGCTGGAAAGGACGCCGAGCTGGTGATGATTGAATATTCTTCCCCTAACACCAACAAACCGCTGCACCTCGGACATATCCGCAACAACTTGCTGGGATTTTCTCTGGCCGAAGTGATGAAAGCCAATGGTTACAAGGTCGTTAAAACCAATATCGTCAACGACAGGGGTGTTCATATCTGCAAATCAATGGTGGCCTGGCTCAAATTTGGCAACGGTGAAACACCAGAAACTAACGGCAAAAAGGGCGATCACCTGGTAGGTGAATATTATGTGAAATTCGACCAGCTTTTCAAGGAAGAAATCGAAGCGCTAAAAAAAGCCGGCAGGACCGAAGAGCAGGCCAAAGAAGAGGCTCCCTGCATGGCCGCGACCCGTGAAATGCTGCTCAAATGGGAAGCCAATGATCCGGAAGTCCGGAATCTTTGGAAGACGATGAATGGCTGGGTCTATGCCGGTTTCGATGAAACCTACAAAACCTTGGGCGTCGATTTTGATAAAATTTATTACGAATCAGATACTTATACCATCGGTCGCGATGAGGTGTTGCGCGGTGTCAAAGAGGGCATTTTCCAGCAGGAGAGTGATTCTTCTGTGTGGGCCAATCTGGAAAAGGAGGGCCTCGACAAGAAGATCCTGCTTCGTTCGGACGGCACTTCTGTTTACATCACCCAGGATATCGGAACTGCCCAGGTACGCTACCGCGATTATCCAATTGACCACATGATCTATGTAGTTGGCAATGAGCAGATCTATCATTTTCAGGTACTTTCCCTGCTGCTCGACAAGTTGGGCTACAAATGGGGAAAAGATCTGTATCACTTCCCTTATGGCATGGTCGAACTTCCCAACGGAAGGATGAAATCCCGCGAGGGAACTGTTGTGGATGCCGATGATCTCGTTGCCGGGATGGTCGATGTGGCCAGGTCGGTGTCGCTGGAGTTGGGGAAACTGGAAGGTTACAGTGAGGAGGAGAAAGAGAACATCTACCGCATCGTGGCCCTGGGAGCACTGAAATATTTCATCCTGAAAGTCGATCCGAAGAAGACGATGACTTTCAATCCGGAAGAGTCGATCGATTTCAATGGCAACACCGGACCGTTTATTCAATACACTTATGCCCGCATCCGCAGTATCCTCCGAAAGGCAAATGAAACCGGCATAACCATCCCCGGAAGGGTAGAAAACAAAGTGATTAATGTGAAGGAGCGGGTGCTGCTGAAGACCATTTCATTGTTTCCGGAAGTTGTTAAAGAGGCTGGAACGGCGCACAGTCCGGCGGTTGTCGCCAATTATGTGTACGATCTGGTGAAGGAGTTCAATTCTTTCTATCACGATTATTCGATCCTGAATGAACCCGATCCTGGCATCCGGGATTTCCGGTTGGTAATGACGCAGGCCGTGGGCAAAATTATTAAAAACGGATTTTCCCTTCTGGGCATACAGGTGCCGGAGAGAATGTAAGTAACCTGATTTTGTCAGTTGAGGAAATTGTAATTTGCCAAAAACAATTAAATTTGCAGTTCAATTTTAAAAAGCGGAAGTAGCTCAGTCGGTAGAGCATCAGCTTCCCAAGCTGAGGGTCGCGAGTTCGAATCTCGTTTTCCGCTCAAGAAAAAAAGCGAGTTAGATTGGTTTCTAACTCGCTTTTTAGAAGGTTGTAAATACTGATTCTTTACTGTATGCTGTTCCGGCATTATTTGTTGCATAGGCTCTTAAATAGTAGGTTGTGCCTGATGTTAGTCCGGTCAGTTCACTTACGAATGTTCCAAGTCCCCCGCCATTTAATGTTTTGCTATTTGAAATGGTCGGTGAGGGGGTTTTACTCCAACAAACTCCACGTTCAGTGATCGGACCTCCATTATCTGCAGTAATATCACCACCCGATTTCGCAGTATTTAGAGTTATATCTGAAACAGTATTTAGCGTGATTACGGGTAACACTACAGGAATCGTACTCTTGGTACAGGCCGTTAGACTTAAAACTAATATTGTACAAATGGATATAAGTCTCCTCATTTTGTTATCATTTTAAAATTCAAAAGTAAATAATTTGTCCTTCAATAAAATAAGCTTAACATCTTTTATATAAATACAATTTTCATTATAAGTTGGGACAAAAATTGCTTTTACTAGATCAATTAAAAAAATGTGCCAATCATTTAATCGATCAGGATTTCCTTTTATTCAAAGAACTTCTTTACATTTACTCTCCTAGCTTACAAGACTTAAAAAATGTAAAATATAGGCTGCAATCCGGGAATAGGAACCATCGTCCCTGATGATATGTTCCCAATAATTGCGTTTGCCACAATTTGCCGTTGAACCGTTTCCACCCCTGATTTTTGACCCCGCGAATGTAGTCGTTTGTCGTCATTGTTTTAAACCAATCGACCATTTCGCCCATGGGGACGTCAAATTTTTTGTTGTCGGGATCGTATTGGGGAATGTCAATGGGGCACGTATCAACAGGACGCCCCTACGCGTATTTCGCCAAACAAACATGCGCGGTCCTGAACGCATATCGTGATAAAATACCATCCGGCCTTTGAATAATCATATCCTTTCAATCGGATGGATTTGCGGTGATGGATATTTGGATGGTAATCAGGCATGTTCTATTGTTAGGTTGGATAAAATTATACAATATTCCCGGAACCCTGTTTCGGTGCCCGGGGAATAGCATCTGTCACCTTCAAAGAAGCCTGACTTCTTCCGAATAATCAAACTGCAGATCCTCATGCAGTGTAGCCAAGGATTTTTTAATTTTTTGAACCTGTCGAACGTAGATATTGCCCAAAGCGCTGTTCAAGGGCATTACAATTCCTGACTTTCTTAGTTTTTTGCAAAAATGAATCAATATTTCAACCTCTGTTTGTTTTGAACCCGAGTACTTGACCTGTTTGTTTGCAATCCCGAGTATTTTGCGAATACCCTTCTTCGCGTGGTAAGAATTGCTTCTATTGACCTCCTTAAACATTTCATCCATCTCAGAAATCACCGATTGGATGTAAGCTTTTTCATCATACGAATCAAATAGAAGATAGGTAAGCAGCTCTTTATTTTCCTTTTTGTATTTAACCATTTTCAGGCACAGCTCTGCCAGCCGTGCAGGGTGCACGCTTGCCAATTCCGTTTTGATCTCCTTCAGTGAGGCTGTTTTCATCAATGGAATGCTGTTTATTTGATCGACTTCACCCTGCCAACTTCACCGGTAGTCAGCCTGACTTTGATACCATGGGGGTGAAACGAGCTGTTTGTCAGGATATCCTGAACAACTCCTTCCGTAATTTTACCGGATCGCTGGTCGTTTTTTAAAACTATTCCAACTTCTGATCCGACCTTCACTTCACTTCTGTTTTGACCTTGCATCGACTGAATGTTTTGTGCAAAATAGTGATTTACTTCTACTTTACCATGGAATTTGCACCGAAGCGTTGAAAACTCCATGCCACGATTCGGCTTATTTTGTTGCCTTGAGCCATGGGTATGGTTCTGATTTCGGGTGCTTCTGCCAATTTTAGCGCATGGTATAGTGCCGGCAGATGCTCACTTTTTGCGATCAGAACAGAGAACCAGGTAATGGAGACTGCAAACTGTTTGCTCTCTGCAATCATTTGTTTGGCAAATTGAACTTCGCCTCCCGGACACCACAGTTCATTGTTCTGACCACCAAAGTTGAGCGTTGGATTTTTGATCTTTCTGCCTTTCAAATTGCTGAGTTTTCTCTGTGATCCGCTTATGGCTTCTTCTGCAGAGGTATGAAACGGAGGATTACAGATCGCAAGGTCAAAATGTTCATCTGGTTGAAGGATTCCATTGAAGATAGCAGATTTGTTTTTTTGCAGCCTCACCTCGACCGCTCCCTTGAGTGAAGGATTCGCCCGAATGATCTTTTGGACATTATCGATGGCTACCGGATCAATGTCTGAGCCAACAAACGACCAACCGTAGGCTTTATTTCCGATGATGGGGTATATGCAGTTGGCACCCACACCAATATCCAGGCAATGGATCTTCTCTCCCCGGGGAATCGTTCCGCCATTCCCCATTGCGGCTAAATCAGCCACGTGATGAATGTAGTCTGCTCTTCCCGGCACTGGGGGACAAAGGTATCCCGGAGGAATGTCCCAGCTCTCAATGTCGTAGAAATACTTCAGCAATGCTCTGTTTAACATCTTCACCGCATCCGGATTGAAGAAATCTATCGAGGTATCCTGGTAAGGATTTTGGATCACAAAGGCAGCCAGTTCCGGGCAACTTTGCACCAATGCACCAAAATCGTACCGTTCGCGGTGGAGGTTACGCGGATGCAACCCCGGTTTTTCTCTGGGAAACTGCAAACCCTTCAAACAATTTTTAAACCCTTCAGACATTTTAAACAATATATTTCGGCCGATAGAGCCCTTCATGAGTTTCACGAATCAAATCAACCAAAGGAATTTCAGAGGGGCATCGGGTCAGATCTATCTCTTTTAAATTTTCTTCTGTCGGGAAATTGCCGGGAAACCAGTGGTCTTTCTCCTGAAACATATTGTATCGGTATAGCCCGAATTCCTTCATGTCGTAACATTTCCAAAGGGTTCTGAACCGGAGGATTTCAGGAATATTCAGTCCGGACTTATCATTTTCCATGCAGTAGGGATCGAAATCGGCAAAAGGAACCTGCAATTTCCGGGCTTCAAGTGACTGCCTTATGGCTTCATCTTCCGGTGACATGGGAGAGGGGGCAGGAAATATGCCGTTCAGGTGTTCAAACTGAGCTGGTACCGTAAGTCCAAATGTCAGGGTGTGAATACCAGCATGTCCAAGACAGAAACGGGCATTCCATTGAACAGGATGTAAAGGTGAAGTTAAGTCTATCAGCTTTTGTGGGGCATTAAACAGTTGTCCGCCTTTGTCGTTGGGAGAGATGATAAAAACCCCCATATCTTTTGAAGCAGCCAGATCTACGGCTGGCCTGTTCCGTTGAAAAAAGTAGTAATAATGAAGGTTGACAAAGTCGAACATATCAGTCGAGATGGCTTTCAGAATCACCTCCAGTGGTGCATGTGTGCTAAAACCAACATGTCCGATAATTCCCTCTTCCTTGAGTTTTAACAGCTCCTCTACCGGACCACCTTTGGCGCAGGCAGTATTGAACAGCTCCATGGTATTGATGCCATGCCAGCCATAAAAATCGATGTAGTCAGTTTTCAACGCTTTTAGCTGGAGGAAGACCATTTTACGCATCTCCTCAGCTGTTTTTGCATTTCCTTTGGTCATCAGGAAATAGGAGCTTCGGGCAATTTTCAACTCATCATTCAACACTCTTCCATAGACATGTTCGCTTTTGATGTATCCCCAGGCTGTTTCGATTAAATTAATGCCTTGGGCCAATGCCTTTTCAACCGTCTCGCGACATTGGGCGAGGGTATCCGAAGGAATCTGATCGCGGGGTTCATCGTTGGCATGCTTGAACCGCATCCCGCCAAGGGTGATGACACTAACCATTTTATTTGTTTTGCCAAAACGGCGATACTCCATCTTGGGTTTATAAATTGAAAATGAGCTGAAGTCCATAAACAGGATTTGATGAATGATGTAAAAAACATACTAACTATACGGAAAAACATGGAGGGAGGTTTAATTCAAAGCGCTCAAAAAATCCGAAAAGATTACCAACCCCAGAATCGGATGCCAATGCCTGTAATCAAAATCACGGATCCGGCTATCATGTGCATGTATTTTTCGCTCTTTTTAAAAAGCGTGAGCGAAGTACCCTTATAACCGATTAAAACGGTAAACAGCATGGTGGAGATGGTTGCTATTCCGAAGAGCATCGCAACGGCAAATACGCCAAACATATTGTGTTGGGACGCAGGGTAAATGAGCAATGGTATCAGTACTTCACAAGGGCCAAACACAAATATCAGAAAGAGTATCCAGGGTGTTAGCCGGGTCGTATCTTCTTTTGCCTCCTCCACTTCGGTGGTGGGTAAATGGCGGTATTTTCGAATAGATTTTGGAAGCAGAAATTTTGGTAAGTGGGTATGATGCCCGTTTCTCATGTATTTGACGACTCCAAAAATGGTGTATGATAGTCCAAAAACTATAAGCATCCAGGCAACCAGATTACCTCTGCTTGCTTCAATCATCTCCAGTTTGCTCACGCTGATACCGAGTGCCACCCCTGTAATACCAAGAACGACCGATCCTGCAATATGACCCACTCCGCCGAAAAAAGTGATCCAGAGTGTTTTCGTAAGCGACCATTTTCGTGCTTTGCTCAGCACAATAAAAGGAAGATAGTGATCGGGGCCCAGCAGAGTGTGAATAAACCCTAAC
>DATCHD010000103.1:0-7357 GCA_036508555.1 Prolixibacteraceae bacterium | reverse complement strand
ATTATTAGCGTTTTTGCTGCTTAACTCTAATGCTTCAATTTCCTCTGTATTCAGTGTTACATATCTCATAATGAGATAAATATACACATATTATAGCATATAAACAAATAAATACGACATTATTTTATTCTAATTACTTAGATTATAGAAGACGCGGCCCTCCTGCATTTTGTGTTTTATAACATATTTCAGAATTTCGGATAATTTTTAACTTTGAACGTTATCGTACACGGGAAAAAATAATGTAATAACTCTATATTCATCCTTAAAAATTAAGACATGTCGGACAGAAGAGAATTTATTCAAAAATCGGCTGTGGGTGCTTCCGCGTTAACAATCGGCGGCCTCACCATGAGCTCAAAAAGCTATGGCCGGATTATTGGTGCCAACGACCGGGTAAATGTTGCTGTGATTGGTTTTTCTGATCGTTTTAACGGCGCTTTGTTTCCCAGTTTCAACGATCATGCGAAAACTAAGAATTTTCAATTTGTTGCCCTTTCGGATCTTTGGAACAAGAGGAGAGAAGATGGTAAGGCTTTCATGAAAGCTAAAGGCGGATGGGATGTTGAAACATGCCGCAACAACGATGAGTTGTATCAGCGTAAAGATGTGGATGCCGTGATTATCAGCTCACCCGATTTTGCACACGCTTCGCATTTGGCAGAGGCCGCCAATAATAAGAAAGACGCGTATTGTGAAAAACCATTCGCCGAAACCATGGAAGATGCCAAAGCCGGATTAAATGCAGTTTTGAAGAACAAGACTGTCGTCCAGATTGGTTCCCAGAGAAGAAGTACAGGCAATTATATTGCTGCCAATGAGTATTTGAGATCCGGTAAATTTGGCGACATTATCATGGTTGAAATGAGCTGGAACGTCAATCAGCCTGGACGTTGGAGAAGAGCCGAGACTGTCAAACAACTACGGGAAGCGGATACCGATTGGAAACGCTTCCAGCTGAATCGTCCACAGGCTGCCTGGGATCCACGTAAATATTTGGAATTTAGACTCTTCTGGCCTTACTCTTCAGGTATTCCCGGACAATGGATGTGCCACCAGATTGATACGGTACACTGGTTCACAGGTTTGGCTCATCCCCGCAGTGTAGCAACCAACGGAGGTATTTACCAGTGGAAAGATGGCAGAAGCAATGCGGATACCCTGACTTCCGTATTTGACTATGGTGATGATAAAAAGGGTTTCCAGGTAGTCTATACTTCCCGTTTTAGCAACAGCGCCGGAGGTACAAAAGAGTTGTATTACTCCAATGGTGGCATGTTGAATCTGGATACCAACAAAGTAACCTCGGAAGGCGGGATGCGCGAAAGAGAAGCCAAGGAGATGGGAATGAAGGCGAATCTGCTCGAAAGCTTTGAATTGCCTAAAGTCGAGATGGCAACAGGTGCAGATACCAGTAAGGATCCTTCAACCTCAGCCCACATGCTGAACTGGATGGAATGCGTCAGGTCCCGTCAAAAACCGCATGCTCCAATCGAAGCCGGATACAGCCACGCGATTGCCGTTATCATGGCAAATGCCGCGTACCGCACCGGTTTGCGCGCAACATTCGATGAAAAACTGCAGGAAGTAATTTGTGGAGGCAAGCCATTCAAATTTTAATATCCTTCTTTTATAGTAAACAATGCCCTGAAAAACTTCAGGGCATTTTTTATTATAGACCCGCAATGACAGCGGTTATCTGCAGGCAAAAGTTAATTCGATCATCCTGAAAACTTTTGCATTGTTCTTCTGGTCTTTGATTCCAGTCTGAAAAAACAGCAGGTAGGTTTTCTCTGAACAGTTAAAGCAATAGATGGTTCCCGATACCTTGGTCCCTTTGACAATTGCTTCATATGTAACTGTCCGGGCATCCATACTACCGAAGCGGCCCTTCACAATCTCCGTAAATTCAATTCCGGAGTCTTTGTAAATGGCCTCCTCTTTCATGTTGGTCTGCTGGACCAGAAGAGCTTTTACCGGGTTTTCCATCGAATTGACCGTCACCAGACTGAAGAGCCCGGTGCTATTTTTACCCCCGCTTTCGGAGGAAAAATAATAGCTCTTACCAGGAAGCTGTTCGTCCGAAATAGTTATCCAGCTGCCAGGTAAAGTAAATGAAACGCCGTTTTTCAGGTAATTGAATTCAGTGTCTTTACCATATCCGGATGTAAAGCATAGGATGAAAGCAAAAAGCACAATAATGCTCCTTTTCTGAAGCAAAATTGTATTATTTGTAAATTGAGCTAAATTCATTATTCGTTTGACTTAAAATGCTCCTTTTCTTTTTCGATAATCATTCGATAATAGGAATCAGGGTAGGGGGGATGCAGCGGTTGTTCAGGTTCTTTTCCAAATTCATTTCTCTGAAATTTCCCATCCTTTTCCTTCATGACATTCCCGTCTTTGTACTTGATAATCAGGTAGTGACCAAGCTCCTTCCAATCCTTCACGGTAGTTTCTACCTGACTGACGGAATAGGCGGTTAACGTTTTTAATGCATTTGTTTTGTCTCCCTTGTTCCATAGATCCAATGCCTTTTGATCTGTCAGCTTCACGGTAGTAAAAAAGTCCTTTTCCTTACGGGATTGCACCTTCTGGACATCTTTAATCATATCATTGTAACGCAGATAGCAAAAATTAGCCACTGTGTTAAAAATCCAGAAAGCTGAGGTTTCCGACCAGGTAAGAAAATCTCCGTTGCCGACTTTCAGTGAATTGGGAACTTTCTGAATTCCGCAATATACTGGCATATAACAGGTTGAGTAGGTGTCATCCACGCCGAACCAGAGAATTCCGCCGATAGGATCGGGTAGGGAAGGACGGCATTGCGCGATAAAGGAAAAACCGGTTTGTTGTGTGGAAATAGCTCTTTCGTGAACATACTTAACCGAGTCGACCTTGAAATCCATAGGTCTCCAGCGGTATGGAAGAACGAAGGGCCCGGCGCCAGGATCTTTGGTCATATCCAGAACAGTCCCCTCAAAATGGTCGCGCATCATACCGAAAACATTTTCCAGTGTGAGAGGAGCATCCGGTTTTATCCAAAGGGGGATACGGTTGGTTGCATAATGATTCTTGTCGTAGGTGATCTTACCCATCACATAGTTTTCATATTGCCCCATCTGCTTGTTAACCTTGTTGAAACCCGCCCAAACACGTGCATCGCAGGCCCTGGCGCCGCCAAATTCCACAGGAGCATAGGTATCAGAGAAGCTGAATTCGCTGTCTTTTCCATTGAACCAGCCTTTTTCGCGGGCAAAAGAAATTACATCAGGAGAATAAAGGCATTCATTCGGTTTGTCCATTGGAAATTGTGTGATGCGAGCCTGGTTGGCATGACCGGAAATATAACCTTCAGGAATCTTTTGGGCTACCCAGACGGCTCCTTTTTGTCCTTCTCCCTTTCCAATCATTTCGAGTATCCAAACCTCCTCCTTATCAGCAATCGAAAATGACTCACCGCTGGATGCATACCCGAAATCCCTGACCATTTCAGTCATCACTTTGATGGCTTCCCTAGCATTCTTTGCTCTTTGCAGGGCCAGGTATATCAGGCTTCCATAATCGACAAGCGCATCTTTCTGGGAGGCGAGCTCCTTCCTGCCACCATAGGTTGTTTCTCCGATGGCCAGCTGGTGCTCATTCATATTACCAACAACCTGATACGTATGCGCAATCTGGGGTATTTTTCCCATAAACTTGCCGGTATCCCATTCATAAACATCGACCATTGTGCCGGCACTGTAGTTTGCGGCAGGCCAGTAATAAAGTTCACCATAGAGAGTATGCGAATCGGCAGCATAGGTAATCATTGGGGTTCCGGTGGCTGAGGCGCCCTTCGAGATCAGAAAATTAGTACAGGCATCCACCTGACTGATTTGTATCATGCTGAAAATTAATGCAGTAAAGATTCCGATTTTTTTCATGCTAATATTAATTTACTATTTGGACAAAAATATAGAATTAGTTCTAAGATTAAGGGCATCAGGCTCTTGGATTGCCTCTTTTTTAATGAGATTAGTCATAAAAATTTGCCTGGTATTCTGCCTGATTCTTTCTTTCATCATTCACCCTTAGACGCAAAGTATGCCTCTTTCCTAAGGTAAGTCTTTCTTTGTCAATGATATAAAACAAGTTATCTGTCTTGGCATCGTATTCAAAAAGTACCCAGGAACCATCAATTTCTCCCTCATAACTATCAATGCCAGAGAGGTTGTCTGTAATTTTGAATTCAATTCTGGTTCGATTGGTCAGGATTGAGTGATCTTTGATACTCAGCGGCCTTATAGCGGGCGGTATGGTATCCAATGCTACCGCGAAATCTCCGAATACCCGCGGATGCGCCGTAACCCATGAATTTTCATAGCTACCACCTACCGGCGAAAGCTTCCCGGTAGGAGATACCGATACCATCAAGGCTTTGCTTTGCAGTCTTGACGGGATTTTTTTGATCGCAATGGATAGGCTATAAGGTATATGCACAGCTATATACTGATTATGGATCTGATGAATCGCCGAGAGAAATGAGCCGCTGACCGGTTTGACATAGTAGGCAAAATCAAGATTGTCATAGAGCGTCCCCTCAGGTAGCTGAATTTTAACCCCTGCAGCTTCAAACTCATTGGGTCTGTCAAAAAAGAAGGTATTCTGGGGGATGGATTTAGAAACGGGTAACGGTTTCTTCTTAGACAATAAGCTAAATGTTAGCGTGTTAGTGTTCTTAAAAGCATCTGATACAATTATTTTTACCGTATGGGCTTTCCCATCAGAAAGTTTAAGAACACCCCGGTCCGCAGTCGTCCGATAGATTTCCATTTTGTTGCCCGGCTGCAGGAAAAGCTTATGGATCCACCTTTTGTTCCTGATCATCTCCTCGTAATCGATGTGACTGTTGACATATCTTCCCTGATCAAAAGCAAGGTGATCCAACTGGAAGGAAAAGACAGGATGCTGGTCCAGAAACAATTCAACAGAATAGATACCGCACCTGATTCCGGTTCCGTTGAAGTCGTCGTCTGATTGAATTCCAATGCCTATATCCCCGAATACCTCTATGGGCTGCTTGTTTTTCAGCGTGCTGGTTTTTGCCGAGGAAACGATTTCAATCCGCTGTTTATAAGTATTGCCTGTTATCTGCGAATTCCCGGTTACGAAATAAAGATACAGGCCATTGATGCGCGGAGAGCTCTTATCAGGAATGCCGGGGAGATAAAACAAAGGATTTTGTGGTTTCTCTGATTTCGTATCCCTGATTTCGAAATGTAAATGCGGTCCGCCGGAACTTCCGGAGCTGCCTGACCAGGCGATGACTTCACCTTTTTTAAAAGTTATTAATCCCTGAGGAACAGTAAGATCGACAGCAAATTGTTTCTTTAAATACTGTTGTGATACGACATACGCTTCAATCTTGGGATGAAAGCGCGATAAATGTCCATAAACGGTTGTCTGACCATCCGGATGCATTATATACAAGGCATGACCGTATCCATAAGGCGAAACAGCCACCCTGGCAACCATCCCATCGCTGACGGCCAACACCGGGACACCGATTTGCCCCCCGGTGCGAAAATCCAGTCCAGTGTGAAAATGATTTCTTCTCAACTCGCCAAAATCTCCTGAAAATGAGAATGGACCCTTCAATGGAGGGGAATATTTCACCTGGCCGGTCAAGGCCTGAGAGAGCAGGAAAAATGTAAAAATCAGTGTATATTTATGAAACATATCTTCTCGAAAATGGTTGTGGCTAAAGTAGCAAACTTTGCTTCAGGGGTAGATATTGCTGGGGATAAAATTTTGGTATATTGAATTTAATCTTAACTTTGTTGCAGTAATCCTTGAACATGACGGAGCGCGAAACTCTTCTATTACGAGAATTTAAAGATAAACTCGATTTGTTGATTGGCTTATATCAGAAGATGAAAGCCGAGTGCCAAATGCACATTGAAGAGGAGAAACGCCTGAAGGAGCAGGTCAATTTTCTGACGACTGCGAATCAGGATTTGTCCAAAAAAATAGAGGATTTGAAATTTGCTAAATCTTTGGCCGGTGGGAGTGAAGATTCTCATGAGGCTAAAATTAAGATAAATAGATTGGTGCGGGAGATTGATAAATGTATTTCACTTTTAAATAAGTAATCCGCCTGCCATGGATGATAAGCTTTCGATAAATATTAATATAGCTGATCGGATGTATCCCCTTCGAATCGATAGAAAAGAAGAGGAGAGTATCAGAAAAGCAGCGAAGATTATCAACGATAAAGTAGTTCAGTACAAACAAAGATATCCATCAAAAGACATCCAGGATTGTCTTGCCATGGCGACTTTGCAATTTGTGATTCAGAAATTCGACAGCGAGAAGCAAGTAGAATATTCACCTGTTGTAGAAGAATTGGAGCATTTGAACGACCTTTTGGCAGAGTTTCTCGAGAAGGAAAATATAGGTTAGTTTTATCAAGGATATATTACCGCATCTTATTCTCTTCCACCGGTTTATGACCAGTGAAAGAGATTGGGATTGCGGTTTTTTAATTTAATAATTATTTCAATATGGGCACAACATTTATAGTAGGCCTGGTTTCAATTTTGGCTGGCGGGGCTGGTTCCTATTTCTTATGGGACATACTGCTGCGCAGCAAAAGCCAAAATATGATTAAGGAGGCTGAAAGTCAATCGGAGATCATCAAGGAAAAAAAGGCCATACAGGCCAAGGAAAAATTTATACAGTTGAAAGCAGATCATGAACTGTATATCAATGAACGCAATCAAAGAATTTTAGGTGCTGAAAATAAATTAAAACAAAGAGAAGCTATTCATCTTCAGCGGAAGGAGGAACTCCAGAGAAAGATCAAAGAATCTGAAATAGCCAAACAAGAAGCGGATGCCTTGAGAGAAACACTCAATGCTCAGCTCGAGTTGATGGAACAAAAAAACGAGGAACTTGAGCGCATGCACAAGAAACAAGTTGAGCAACTCGAAAATGTATCCGGAATTTCTGCCGACGAAGCAAAGACGCAATTGGTTGATTCACTGAAAAATGAAGCCAAAACAGAGGCTATGTCCTACATTCAGGAGATCATGGACGAAGCCAAAATGAATGCGAATAAAGAAGCTAAAAAGATCATTATTAAGTCTATCCAGCGTGTGGCATCAGAGACAGCTATTGAGAATGCCGTAACAGTCTTCCACATCGAAAGCGACGAAATTAAAGGTAGAATCATTGGCCGGGAAGGTCGTAACATCCGCGCACTCGAGGCTGCCACAGGAGTTGAAATTATCGTGGATGATACCCCTGAAGCTATTGTTCTATCAGGGTTTGATCCCGTCAGGAGAGAAATTGCACGCTTGGCACTGCACCAACT
>DATCHD010000102.1:0-5565 GCA_036508555.1 Prolixibacteraceae bacterium | reverse complement strand
GCAGGTGCTGCAGGAGTTCCGTGTTCACCTGAGCAAAAAGTGCAGCTACTTCAATCAGTTCAGGATGGTGAGGACCATGGACATTGGCAATTTTTTGGGTATAGAAAACGAGTTCCGGCAGCGTTTTCACTACATACTGGTGATGGGTATTGACAATATAATCTGCAAGGAAAGCGATGTTCCAGTTGTTAAAATCCTGCGTGGGAGCTACGGGTTGATTATGAAGCTCATTCAGTTCGATCTCAAGTCCCTCCGGGTTGAGTGATTTTTCATTACAAGCCTGATGCAGCGTTTTTTTGCCTCCACAACAAAAGTCAATCCCAGCCTTACTGAACAGTGATGCTGCCCTGAAATCACTTGCAACTATCTCTCCAAGAGACAATTCGCCGTATTTTATCTTTTCCATGTTATTTTTCAGATTCAGGCACTAATATTTTTTCATCTAGTTTTGATGGAGTAAAAATTCCAATTACCCCCTTTAGACCGACACTCATGACAATATTGTAGAAGAATGCCAGAAAGGCTAAAAGCAATAAACTCCCGCAGATTCCAGCTAAAATCATATAAAGATTAAATTCCCCATTCAAATAAATGGTTCTTCTCAACATTCCCTTTAATCCTGCCATTCCCATAAAGGCTCCCATTCCGATTCCGCCAATCAGGTGTGCCCAGAAATGGAAATTAGCCAGTTTCTGACTGTAAAGCTTTGCACCGTTGGTAACAATGGGGAACAGTATATAAATCGCTGAATACAGAGTCATAGTGAGTCCTACCAATATTGCCACGTGAACATGCGGGCCGATAATCCATTGGGTATTGTGCAAAATACGGTTCAAACCTAAATCAGCCTGCATAATTCCGGCAGGAACAGCTAAGGCAAAGCCCAAAAGTCCTCCAAGCAAAAACTTCAATGGATTGGTCATTTTCAAAGGTCTTGCACTCCATAGAGTAGCCAATGTAATAAAGAAAGCAAGTCCCTGCGTAATCAATTCGAAAGCGGTCACCATTTCACCGGATGCCACTTTCAAGAATCCGGGTTGTGCCTGATCGGACATTAAATGATGTGACCATACTGTCCACGATACGACTAATTCCAGTAAAAGGGCTGCTCTGGCAATATTTTGCATAAATAGAGTTTTACCGGTGATAAGCATTGCCAATAAATACCAGGTTCCGGCTACAAAAATCAGTACCAGTCCGTCAGCAATTAAATCCAATCCCCACCAAAACCAGTTTTTATAAAGCAATGCATCAATAGCACTATTTTTAAGGTCGAACCCAAGTAAATGCGCAACGAGATAAACCAGTATCAAAACTCCGGTGAAAAGAATGATACCAGCATTAAGTGCCGTGTCAACAGTTCCCCGTGCAATAGCGGCAACAGGCAATGAAACCAGGTGCTCCTTTTGATTTTCTTTTTTCCGAAACAGATTTGTCATTCCGCTAAGGCCCATTGCAGATAGAAACAGGGCTTTTGAAGGTTGCTTTTCCCAGCCTTCAGGAGTATACACTATTGTTTTAAAAATATTGATAACAAAGAATACGGTACCCAGCATGACAATTGCAATCCCCAGTACGAAGAAGGTACCTCCAAGTGGATTGAATTGGCTGAAGTCAGCAGGAAGTGGCCAGTATAGCGTATAGAGCGGAGCATAATGACTGAAAAAACCGGCTAACCAAAAGGTTATGGTTCCAACACCAATAAGGATACAAGTCCAATTAGCTAACTTGTAGCTCCATAGAGGCTTCTTCATCAGAAATGGAACAAGAAAAAGAAAAGCTCCAAATACGATGGAATAGGTTGACCCAAAAATTCCAACTAAAGGATGGGCTGTTAAGATTGCAAAATATTGGTTGTCAGGTATAGCGGTTATTGGGCTGATAGCGTAAATTCGCATGATCATACCTTCAATCACTGCAAATCCATAATAAATAAGACCAATTACCACAAAGCGTAAAACCAATTTTTGCATGGGGGTTAACGTTGCAGGCTTGAATAAACCCTGCTCGCCATTCATAAAAGTCTCTTTGAAATTCATATATTTAGTTTTAATCTGGTTAATAACTAATTAGCTACTACTTCAACAACATCTTTCAGGATCATTTGAGCACCTTTTGGCCCTGAATATTCTGTTGACCTAATGGTATAGATTCCAGGCTTGTCGAACTTCCATAAAATATCGTTCAGGTGACCCGGTATTACCTGCATTTGGAATACCATAGAATTATCGCTTCTAAATAGTCCAAATCCATATGTCAGATCTTTGGATCTAACATTGAACATAGCCTTATCATTGACGTTAATGATAAGCTTTTCTGAAGGCAAAATAAATTTGTGATTCTCGACAGAGATCTCAAATACTTTGTCTGCCTTGATTTCTTTCCTGTTTAAATCCATTGATGCCCATGGAATTGTATTGTATGTCACGATATGAAGTGAAACTCCCATCACAATGAGCAGTGTCACAAAAGAATAGAAAAGAGCCGAACTAACCTTGTTGGTTTTTCCGGACTTTGTAATCTTGTATCCAAACCACAGCATCATTAGGATAATTGCAATTGCATAGAAAGTATATGCAAAAGTCTGACCGTTTAGTACTACTTGTGAATCAACCATAATTTTAAGTTTAGAATGAATGAATAGGATTGTTTAAGATGAGATTCTCTTTGTTCGTTTGTTTGATATCTGCCAGACTGTTTCTGACAAGAATTGTATTAATATTTGTCCTAATTTCAGTCCACTGATCATGCATGATACATGGGGTTTGGAGAGCACAATTATGGAACCCGAAAAAACATTTGCCTGAGAGATAATCCGGGTCAACCGCATTAAGAATTTCAAGCAGCTTGATATCTTCAGTTTTTTTTGAGATTTTATACCCACCATTCTTACCTTGGATACTGACAATAAACCCACTTCTTGTCAGGTTGGTCATCAACTTGCGTAAATAGCGGTAAGGAATCTGGAGCTTCTCAAAAATTTCATCCACATTGTATAATCTGCTTTCATCCTGAGCCATGTAACTTAAAATCCGGAAAGCGTAATCAGTTGTCTTGTTGAAATTCATAAATGACACCTTGAGGTATTATATTACAGCAAAGTTAATAATATAAAAATTACTTTTAAACTTTTAATACAAATTATTTGAATAATCGTATAAATCTCGCTGAAAGATGGCCATTTAAGAAAAATCACTGATCACATCAACGACTGATTAATCTTAAACGTCCTTTCTGTATCGATGCTTGCCGGATAATGTTCCGTGACCACAGAATTTGAATGTCCCATCATTTGGCCGATATCATCACAGTCTAGGTCTCCAAACAAATATTCCAATAGTTGTGTGCAAATTGTGTGCAAGGCCCCAATCCCAGAAGGGTGCTATTATTTCAGTGAATTGCAGATTTCTTTATTGACTTTTCTGATTCGGGCTTCATCCAGCTTGATGACCTTGCGGTCGTACGTCATCAGACCGTTGATTTCAACTTCGACATCGGTGGTCTGGGTGTAGACAGCTGCGGAGAAACCACGTGGAATCAATGTTTTTAACTTTTCAGCCAGTTCAATATAAGCGTTGGTTGCCTCTTCGGATGTTTTGTACTGAACATAACCCCAGTTTCGGCCTTTCTCCCAGAGGTGATTTTCTACTGCCAGGCCGATGCCGCCATATTCGCCCAAAACGCAAGATCTTCTGCCATCATACATGGCCAGGTCTGGTGCAGGATAGTTGTGGATGTCGAGCATATCGCCAACAGGGTAGAAGTTACCTCCGCTGGCAGAATTCACCAGTCTGGAAGGATCATACAATTTGATCCAGGCAGCAATTTCCGGTGTTTTGAATTGTCCCCAGGCCTCGTTGAAAGGCACCCAAGTGACAACACAAGGATTTGAAATATGCTGATCCATAATGGCTTTCCATTCGGCGCGGTAGTTATCTTCCGATTCCTGACTGCGTTCCAGCTCTTTGCCATTGAAGTAGCTGCGCTGCTGCCATTGCGGACTCTCACCGCCACTCGGCATATCCTGCCATACCAGGATTCCCTCTTTATCACAATGGTAATACCATCTCGCAGGTTCCACCTTCACATGCTTGCGAATCAGGTTGAAGCCGAAGTCTTTGGTCTTTTTGATATCGAAAAGCAAGGCTTCGTCGGTGGGGGCGGTGTACAAACCATCCGGCCACCAGCCCTGATCGAGCGGACCAAACTGGAAACAGTCGTGGTTGTTGAGCTGCAGTCTGACGATCCCGTTGGCATCCCGTTTGGTAGAGATTTTGCGCATTCCGGCATAACTTTTTACCTGATCCAGCACTTTGCCGTTTCTGGTTAATGAAATTTCGAGGTCGTAAAGGAAAGGAGTTTCAGGGCTCCATAATTTCAGGTCGGACAAAGTAACAAGCGCTTCTTCTCCGGCGGCTGATTTTCCTGTTGCGACAATTTTCCCATTTTCCAGTATCTTAACTTCCACCACATCACCTAATTTTTTTTCGAACGAAGATGCTGTTACGGCCAGCGTTTTCTGGTCGATGTCCGGGATGGATTTAACCGCAGTGATATAACTTTCATTAACGGCTTCGATCCATACCGTCTGCCAGATTCCGGTTACAGAAGTGTACCAGATGCTACCGGGCCTTTCAACTTGTTTGCCCCTCGGCTGGAAACCCTTGTCGGACGGGTCCCATACACGAACCGTCAGTTTTTGTGCATCTTTGGTGAGGAAAGGAGTAATATCGAAGGAGAAAGCAGTATAACCGCCTTTGTGACTACCTACTTTGATGTCGTTGACCCATACATCGGCTTTCCAGTCGACCGCGCCGAAGTTGAGCAGAACCCGCTTGTTTTTCCAGGCAGCCGGTACCTGGAAACTCCGCTGGTACCAAAGCTCATTGTCCTGACCGACTTTTTTTTGCACGCCGGACAAGCTGGATTCGATGGCAAACGGGACCAGAATTTTTCCGTCAAACTTACCAGGGAGGCCGTTCCCTTTGGCCAGGATGGCGTAATCCCAAATTCCGTTTAGGTTTTGCCAGTCACTTCTAACCAAGATTGGACGGGGGTACTCCGGAAGCGGATTCTGTGGATTTACCTGATCTGCCCAGGTTGTTTTGATGAGATCACCCGCGGGTTTCCAGGGTTGGCCGAAAACAAGTGCGCTGAAAGAAAGTGCTATCGTTAACAAGAATAAATTAAGTTTTTTCATCTGAAAGATTAATTGGTTATTTGGTTGGATTATTGATTCTTGCCACTACGCGCACAGGGGAGCTGTCGGCCCTGATTTTTAACGGAAATGCCAGGAGTTCAAAATCCCGGTAGGGAAGAAGGGAGGACAGGTTGGTCAGGTTTTCTATGATAAGGATATTGTTGCTTAACAGAATATCGTGGATTCTGTGAGGTGCGTAATCGACGGATGGAAAATCAACTCCGACCATTTTCACCTTTTTCTTTACCATCAGATGAGCGGTATTCTCACTGATGGCCGGATAGGAAAGGTAGTAGGCTTTCTGGCCGAAATAGAGATCGAATCCGGTATAGAACAACACTACGGATCCAGGCTGAAGATGGTTG
>DATCHD010000101.1:0-6749 GCA_036508555.1 Prolixibacteraceae bacterium | reverse complement strand
TTCAAAGAACGGTTGCAGGAATTTTCGATTAACAGGAAAAACTTAGCGACCAAAATCAAATAGTAATATTTACAAACAAAAAATCATGACCATGAAAGATTCGAAATTAGTGACCAAAGACCCCATCTGCGGAATGACCGTGGACGAAGCTACAGCTCTCAGCGCCGAACGCGATGGGAAGATGTTCTATTTCTGCTGCGACCATTGCCGGCAAAAATTTCTGTCCACACCTGCCGGTGCTAAGCCGGAAGGTAAGTCTGGATGCTGTTGTGGATAAAGAACACGAGAGTGGTGCAGGACAATGGACATGGATAGCGTAACATCTGAAAATGTGTGAATTATATAAATACATTCATGAATTCTGCAACAACTTCAAGCCTCAAATGACACAACTTTGTTGATTGAATCTTATTTACAATTAAAAAAATTAAAACATGAAAACACTACAAAAAATTACCTTGGTTATAGCTTTAATAGCGCTGTTTGCATCTTGCCAATCCAGTACAGACGTAAACAAAATTCTTTCAAATCAGGAAACAAAAAAGGCAATCTTCGACAAAATTGCCAATGATAGTAATCTGTCAACAGAAATGATGGAGACTATGATGAATAGTAATAACGGTAAAATGATGATGCTGGGAAATGATAAGATGACAATGATGATGATGGAAAACCATGGGAAAATGATGAAAATGATGAAAGATGATCCCAGCATGATGAAAAGTATGATGTCCGATATGATGGAAACATGCAAAAGTGACACTGCAATGTTGTCTTCAATGTGTAAAAACATGATGGAAAGCCCGCAAATGATGGACATGATGCATAAAAACATGGGGGGAAAGATGGACATGAAAGGGATGAAGGGGATGGATCATAAAACAAAATAGAAAATTAGTCTTGGCTGGATGTTTTGAAAGAAAGATATACCCATTGCTACTTCCGGAATAACAAATTATGAATTGCATTACAACTGACGGGGTCACTGAGAGTCTCCCCGTCAGATTATAGCTTATATCTTCATAACGATCTATATATCTGGATATTAACAAACATTCTTCACGATCCATTCACCGGTCTTAATGTTAAATTTATGTTACCAATAAAAATAAAAATATTTAGACCAATTTTAAATAAAAATTAATACATAGGTTTGCATCTGGTGTTAAACGAAAACATCTAAAAAATAAATATGATTCTGACATTCTCCCATAGCCCACTTTGTATGTGTATGTGTTGCTGTATGTTGTTCCAACATGTGGAGGGTGGCGTTATGCTTTGTTAGATAGATAATATAGAGAACCAATAACAATACAGCCCTTCACAAATTTTGTGAAGGGCTTTTTTTTTACCTAAAAACACAAAAATGAAAATAAAAGTAAACGGTAAAGAACAGGAGTTCATCCAACCCCAAATCGGATTGATTGAACTGTTACAGCTAAATAAGGTAACCAAGCCTGAATTAGTTTCAGTACAGCTAAACGGCTTCTTTGTTAAACGGGAAGCTTACCAGGAAACCATTCTAAATGAAAATGATGAGGTGGATTTTCTCTTTTTCATGGGAGGTGGCGGCTTTTTTAACCGTTACAATTGACAACATGGAAATAAAAGGCTTTTCAACCAGGGTAATTCATACCGAATACACCAAAAAGGATGCTCATAATGCATTACAAATGCCAATTTACAGCAATGCTGCCTTTGAATTTGATACGGCGGAACAGATGGAAGGTGCTTTTCTGGGCAGATCACCGGATCATGCCTATTCACGCATTTCGAATCCTACCGTGGAAAACTTTGAACAACGCATCCGTTCAATAACCGGGGCTTTGGGCGTAACTGCGTTGAGTTCGGGAATGGCGGCAATTTCGAATGTCTTCTTTACCATTGCCAAATCAGGAGATAACATTATTACATCCAAGTATTTATTTGGGAACACCTACTCTTTTTTAACCTCAACATTGCAGGCTTTTAGCGTGGAAACCCGATTTTGTGACCTGACGGATAGTAAAGAAGTAGCCAATGCAGTCAATGAAAAAACGATTGCCATATTTTTTGAGACCATTACCAATCCACAGCTTGAAATAGCAGATATAGCATCCCTTTCGAAGGTTGCCAAAGAGCACGGGGTGCTTTTAATTGCTGACTCGACTTTAACACCACCCAATATTTTTACTGCTTCAGAATATGGAGTGGACATCGAAATCATTTCCAGTACCAAAATGATAACAGGAGGGGCTACTTCGATGGGAGGTCTTGTGCTTGATTACGGTATATTTGATTGGTCCGGGTTTGCCAAACTAAAAGATCTCGCTCAACGTTTTGGCCCTTTTACCTTTAATGCCAAACTCCGAAAAGAAATCTTCCGGAACCTGGGTGCCTGTTTGTCTCCTTATCACGCTTATTTACAGAGTCTTGGACTTGAAACCCTTTCATTGAGGTTCGATAAAGCTGCTTCCAACTGCCTTATGCTGGCCGAATACCTGCAAACTGAAGAGAAAATTACCCAGGTGAACTATCCCGGACTGAAAACTTCAAGATATTATGAAGTTGGGAAAAAGCAGTTTGGGAACTATCCGGGCGCGATGCTCACCTTTAATTTCAGTAAAAAAGAAGAATGCTTCGGGTTCCTCAACAAATTGAAGTTAATAAGCCGGGCCTCCAATATCTACGACAACCGGTCGCTGATCATACACCCGGCATCGACAATTTTTTGCGATTACTCCCCCGAAAAGAGAGAAGAATTGGGCGTCTCTGACACCCTTATCCGCTTATCGGTGGGCATTGAAGATATTGAAGACTTGAAAAACGATATTCATTCAGCATTAATATAACAGTTATGGAATTTACTGAATCACAGATCGAACGTTACAGCAGGCACATCATCCTTCAGGCTGTTGGCGTTGAAGGACAAATTAAAATTTCGGAAGGAAAAGTTTTAATTGTCGGGGCCGGCGGACTTGGAGCGCCTGTAGCGCTCTATCTGGCCGCAGCGGGAGTTGGCACCATCGGCATCATCGATGGAGATGTGGTTGACCTGACTAACCTTCAGCGTCAGGTAATCCATTTTACCCCCGATGTAAACAAGGCCAAAGTACTATCAGCCAAAGAAAAAATAGAACAATTAAATCCTGATGTTAAAGTAATTGCTTACCAGGAGTTGCTCTCCACCTACAACATCTTCGACATCATCAAAGAATACGATATCGTTGTGGATGGCACTGATAACTTTCCAACCAAGTTTCTGATCAACGATGCTTGTGTACTTGCCCAAAAGCCTTTTTCGCATGGTGGTATTCTCCGTTTCGAGGGGCAGACTTTTACCTATACTCCTGGAAATGCTTGTTATCGCTGTGTTTTTGACAGCCCACCGCCTCCCAATGTGGTCCCTACTTGTTCTCAGGCAGGGGTTTTAGGTTCTATTGCAGGTATGCTTGGAACGATCCAGGCAACTGAGGTATTGAAATTTCTGATTGACAAGGGAGAGTTGCTGACCAACCGGATATTGACTTTCAACGCGCTTTCGATGGATTTCAGGACCATCGCATTCCTGAAGAATCCAAATTGCCCACTCTGCGGTGAACATCCTTCCATTACCGGCTTGCAGACCTATGATCTTCCTGCATGCGATTTAAAAAGCAAAATATTAACTGATGAAATCTATTAAGCAAAGTGTATGGGATCAAATTGTTTCTCATGCCAAACATGATCTCCCCAACGAAGCCTGCGGTTACCTGGCCGGAAACGATGGTGTGATAACACACGGTTATCAATTAAAGAACATCGACCATAGCCCGGAACATTTTTCATTCGACCCGGCCGAACAATTTCAGACTGTAAGAGATGCCCGCAGCAAAGGACTTCAAATTATGGCCAATTACCACAGTCACCCGGAAACCCCGGCACGACCCTCCGTCGAAGACATCCGTCTGGCTTACGACCCCGAAATAAGTTACCTGATCATTTCGCTCGCGAACAATCAGGTAGATGTAAAATCCTTTAGGATAAAAGATTCAATCATAGAAAAAGAAGAAATCGTAATTATTTAAACAAATATGTACACTTTACCCGCAACCTTATCCGACGACATCAAATATTTTGGTTCGTTGGTCGACGAATTCCTGGATGGGAAACTCGAACCTGTCAAATTTAAAGCTATCCGGGTGCCGATGGGCATTTACGAACAGCGCAAAGATGGGACTTTCATGGTCCGTATTCGTTGTGCTGCAGGTTTTATTACGCCTTTTCAGCTAAAGAAGGTTGCCGAAATTGCGCACAGGCATAAATCAGACCTGTTGCACATAACCACCCGTCAGGAAATCCAAATACAGAACGTTGAGCTGCCCGAAGCCATTTTTATTCTTCAAAACCTGAAAGAAATCGAACTTTCATCAAAAGGTGGCGGTGGAAATACGGTTCGCAACGTCATGGTATCCATTGATAGTGGTATTGCCCCTGACGAAGTGTTTGATGTCACACCTTATGCTTTTAACCTGACTTCCAAGCTAATAGCTGAACCAGATTCATTCACCTTGCCCCGCAAGCTTAAGATTGCTTTTTCAAACTCCGAAAAGGACACCAGTTATGCTGCATTTAACGATCTTGGATTCATTGCACGGGTAAAAAATGGGAAGCGCGGTTTCAAGGTTTACCTGGGAGGCTCCCTGGCATCCAAACCCATGGTGGGATACCAATTATTCGATTTTGTACCCGAAGAGGAAATATTCTATATCACCGATGCTGTAAAAAAACTATTTTCTCGCTACGGTAACCGCAAGAACAAACACAAAGCCAGGCTCCGGTATATATTTTACAAACTTGGGAAAGACGAAGTATTTCGTTTGTTCTTCGAAATATACAATGAAATTAAGCAGTCTGAAGATATTCCCTATCAACATTCTACATTCAGATTTGAAACTCCGACATATAGTCTCACTCCTGAATTGGTCTCCTCTCCCGAATTTGAGAAATGGAAAGAGAGATATGTTGTCGACCAACGTCAACCCGGACTTAGTTCTGTTGTAGTTCCCTTTGAAAATGGGAATATTAATGCTGAAAAACTCGTTCAATTGGCTGACTTTACCTCACACTTCGGTAAAGACGTAATTAGGTTCTCCATGCGGCAAAATCTGCATTTACGAAATATCCCCATACCCTATCTTGGTAATGTGTACAACTTTCTGGTTAAAACCGGCGTTGATTTGCACCTGCCATTGTTGCTGAATACGATAGTTGCCTGTACCGGTGCCGACACCTGCCGGTTGGGGATTTGTTTGTCAAAAGGCGCCAGCGCTGCGCTACGCAAAACACTCGGCAACAGTGATTTGCCTCTCGATAAACTAAGCGATTTGCGGATCAATATTTCCGGTTGCCCCAACTCCTGCGGTCAGCAAGTTGCCGCCGATCTCGGTTTTTATGGAAAAGTTGGCCGCAACGACCGCATGTATCCTGCCTATCATGTTGTTGCCGGTGCATCCATCGGACCGGATCCCAAACTGGCGGAACTTGTGGGTGAAGTTAGTGCGTTCGATTTGCCGAAGTTTACCACAGATGTATTTAGACTTTATCTGGAAAAACAAAATAAGTACCATTCGTTTAGTGCGTACATTAGCGCGGAAGGCAAAGCCGATATCGCAGAAATAACACGAAAATACAAGGTCATTTCTGACTTTAAAGATGATAAAAATTATTATTTCGATTGGGGGAGCGACCAGCTATTTTCACTTGCTGCAAAGGGCGTGGGTGAATGTTCCGCCGGACTTTTCGATATGATTGATGTGGACATGAATACCATTAATGAAGTAACGGAACAACTCAGTGTAGAAACCAACAAAGAAACGGTTAACAAACTGCTATACACGCTGGTTTTTGCCTCATCGCGGATGCTTCTGATTACGAGGGGAGCCGAACCAAAAAATACGACAGAAGTTTTTAATGAATTTCTGGACAAGTTTATAAACGCCAAGCTGATTAGCAATGTTTACCGCGAATCGGTGGAAATTGCCCGCAACAATCAGCAAAACGATTTTTCGGAAAAGAGAGAGACCATCCTGGATCTTTCCCGGGCAGTCATTGACCTTTATGAAGGAATGGACGACTCGCTGCAATTCAAAAATTTAGAAAACAGTGATAAATCTAGTTCCGCCGAAATCCCAAAACAAAAAAACACCCGCAAAAAAGATTTCAGGGGAGTCGCCTGCCCGATGAATTTTGTGAAAACAAAAATCGAACTGGCCACCTTGAAATCAGGTGATTTGCTGGAAATTCTGCTGGATGAAGGCGAACCCATCGAAAATGTGCCCGGTTCCATCAAAGGGGAAGGACACAAAGTACTGGATCAAAAGAAGGTAGATGATTATTGGATGGTAACCATAGAAAAAGTTTGATCCATGAAGGAAAAAAGATACAGAAGCATAAATAACCAGAATATGAGTTTCTTACCTATATCGATCAATATCACCAACAAAAAAATATTGGTGATAGGCGGTGGCCGGATAGCCAGCCACAAAATCAGTTTTTTGGAACAGTTCACCAAAAATATTTCGGTGGTTGCCCCTGAAGTGTGTGATAGTATCAAAGTAAAAGGTTACTCCTGGGTAGAAAAACCTTATGAAATAGCCGACCTGCAAGGCGCTTTTCTGGTCTATGCCTGCACCAACATCAGCGAGTTGAACCGACGCATAAAAACCGACGGCGAAACCCTTGGGATACTCACCAATGTGGTAGATAATCCCGGCTTGTGCGATTTCGTT
>DATCHD010000100.1:0-45197 GCA_036508555.1 Prolixibacteraceae bacterium | reverse complement strand
TGCCACTCTTCGCTCAGGAAGGTGACGGGTCCGCGTGGGATGCCGACGTTGACTTCCAGAAAGATGACACTACCGATGCCAGCTTTTTTCATCGCTTCCAGGTCGTCCGTCATCCCCTTCCGGGAGATGTTGCCATCCATGAAATACCAATAAACACCGGGCCGGACAGAATCGGGAGGGGAGACAAAGCCGCGCATCAGTTTCTGTTTATCAACTTCAATTAGCCCTGCGCAGGCTCCCTTTGACGGGAACAATGCGCAGGTAATCAGAAAAAATCCGATACCTGCAAAAAGAATTTGAGCGATAAAATGCGGTCCGTTAGTTTTTCTCATTGGAGAAGGAATATGGCAAATCTTCCACTTTGGTTCCTCTTTCCTTGTTTGGTTTTGCCCCCATTTTGAAAGACAAAGTTGCCCCTTTCATCAGTTCAGAATGACTCAGCCAGTTTTTGGCATAACTTTTTCCATTGAGTTTGACCTCCTGGATGTATTTGTTTTCAACGGAATTCTCCGGAGCCTCGATGACGATCTTTTTACCGTTTTCGAGCTTGAGGGAGATCTTTTTGAAAAGCGGAGCGCCAAGCACATATTGGTCCGAGCCCGGGCACACGGCATAAAACCCCAGGGCGCTGAAGACATACCAGGCTGAAGTCTGGCCATTATCTTCATCCCCGCAATATCCATCCGGCGTGGGACTGTACATCCTGTTCATCGTCTCTCTCACCCAATACTGGGTTTTCCAGGGTTCTCCGGCAAAATTATATAGATAGATCATGTGCTGAATAGGTTGATTACCATGGGCGTAGTTCCCCATGTTCACTATCTGCATCTCCCTGATTTCGTGGATGACTTGTCTGTAATAGGAGGCATCGAAAACAGGTGGCACAACGAAAACAGAATCCAGCATTTTGGCGAATTCTTTTCTTCCGCCCATCAGGTCGGCCAACCCCTGAATGTCGTGAAAGACGCTCCAGGTATAGTGCCAGCTGTTGCCTTCGGTGAATGCATCACCCCATTTGAAAGGGTTAAAGGGTTTCTGAAAGGTCCCGTCCTGATTTTTCCCACGCATCAGTTTGGTCTCCTGGTCAAACAGATTCCGGTAATTCTGACATCTTTTGGCAAAGAGGTCAAGTTCTTTCTGAGGTCTCTTCAAAGCTTTTGCGAGCTGGAGGATGGTCCAGTCGTCGTAGGCGTATTCCAGCGTGCGGGCGGCGCTCTCATTGATTTTTACGTCATAAGGTACATAGCCGAGCTTGTTATAATAGGCGACGCCTTTGCGGCCGACAGATGTCAGGGGTCCCTCATTTTCACTGTTTTTAAGTACAGCTTCATAAAGTTTGTTGATATCGTAACCACGGGCTCCTTTCAGGTAGGCATCTGCGATGATGGAAGCAGAATTGGATCCGATCATGCAATTGCGGTGACCCGGACTGGCCCATTCAGGGAGCCAGCCGCTTTCGTTGAAAGTGTTGACCATTCCTTCTTGAATTTTTTCATTCACAGAAGGATGCATCAGGTTGAAGAAAGGAAATACTGCCCGGAAAGTATCCCAGTAACCATTGTCTGTGTAGAGGTATCCTGGTAAGATTTTACCTTCATAAGGACTGTAATGCATGATTTTCCCGGTGGCATCGATCTCATAGAATTTTCTCGGGAAGAGCATGGTACGGTAAAGGCAGGAGTAAAAGGTCTTGATCTGATCGGTTGTTCCGCCATCGACTTCAATGCGGGAGAGTCCTTTGTTCCAGATATCCCTGCCTTTTTGGCAAACCTGATCGAAGGTATCATTGCCTAGTTCCTTCAGGTTGATTTCTGCCTGTTCGATGCTGATAAAAGAGGAAGCTACTCTTGCATGAACGACATCACCTCTTTTGGTTTCAAAGCGAAGCGCGGCTCCGACATGACCTGCCTTTAGTTCGTTAACATTTTTTACGAGGGAGGTATCACTCCAAACTTCCCCCTCGACGAAGGGTCTGTCGAGCTGTACGACGAAGAAATTCTTGAAATTGGGTGCCACACCGCCACTGTTTCTGGTGGAATATCCCACAATTTTGTTTTGATCCCTGATGATTTTGACGTAGGATCCTTTGTCGAAGGCATCAATCAGCAGCCAGGAATTTTTGTTGGCAGGGAAGGTGAAACGCAAAATAGCGGCTCTTTCGGTCGGTGTAATTTCCGCCTTTACGTCATAGTCTGCCAGATAAACACTGTAATAATAAGGTTTGGCGGTTTCTGCTTTGTGAGAGAACCAGCTGGCCCTTTTTTCACCGTCAATTTTTAAAACATCTGTCATGGCAAAGAGCGAGAACTGACCATAATCATTGATCCACGGACTGGGTTGATGGGTCTGTTTGATTCCCTGAATATGTGTCGCATCGTAGGCATAGATCCATCCGTCTCCCATTTTTGCGGTTTGTGGCGTCCAGAAGTTCATGCCCCAAGGCAATGCGATGGCCGGATAAGTATTGCCGGTCGATAAAGAGAAATTCGAATCGCTTCCCATGAGTGGATTAACATAATCGACCGGAGAAGAGGTGTTGTTTTGAGCAATAGAAGTGATTCCTGTTAATATCAGGAACAGAAGTGCAGGTAGTTTCATGTGGCAGTGAATTAACTTTCGTAACAAATATAACTTCAATTTTTTAGATTATGAAGGAACATAAAATAACAAATCCCGTTGAGGACGGGATTTGTTAATAGGGTAGAATGAAATTAAGATTATCCTTCGAGCAGGGCAGTGTACTGTTCTGCAGAAAGCAATCCGGATATCCCGGATGCATCTTTAAGTTTTAACTTGATAAGCCATCCCTTACCATAAGGATCGGAGTTAACCAGTTCAGGATGTTCTTCCAGAAGTGGATTAACTTCTATAATCTCTCCTGAAGCAGGCATGAAAAGGTCTGAAACGGTTTTAACCGCTTCGATGGTTCCGAATGTTTCTTCTTTGTCCAGAGACTCCCCGCAGGTCTCAATTTCAAGAAAAACGATATCCCCAAGTTCGCCTTGTGCAAAATCAGTAATACCAACAAATGCGAAATCTCCTTCAACACGAAGCCATTCGTGTTCCTTGGTGTATTTTAAAGCTGGTGGAATGCTCATAGTTTAGTTTTATATTTTTCAAAATTAAGATAAAAATGATAGTAAGAAGCTGATTTTTATCAAAAAAAATTGATTAAAATTGATGTACCAACTGAAATGAGATATGTTTAAAGCCGAAATCAGCTCTCTAAGTGAATTAAACAAGGTCGCTGAAAAATTTATCGATGCACATCCGGCGGATCGGCTTTTTGCTTTTTACGGAAAAATGGGTTCCGGAAAAACGACTTTTATCAAGGCCTTATGCGAGAAACTTCAGGTTATCGATTGGGTTACTTCTCCAACGTTCGCACTGATTAACGTCTACGAGACAGAACAATCCAAAGAAATTTATCACTTTGATTTTTACCGGATCAAAAATCTGGAGGAGCTTTTTGACCTCGGTTATGAAGAGTATTTTTTCAGCGATAAATACTGTTTTGTGGAGTGGCCTGAGCTGATTGAACCTTTACTCCCCCCTAATGCGGTGAGGATTACTATTACCGAGATCGAAAACGGTAGCAGAATTATTGAATCTAATTGATAATACTATCAGGCTATGAACCAACGAAAAGAGGAAAATATTTCTGTCTGGACCAAAGAGAAGCTGACTCCAAAAGAAAAGCTTTATAAACCCGGCAGAAAAAATGTCAAACTAAGTATTGGTTTTCCCGACACAGGAGATATCGTTGAATTTCGGGTACCGCTCACACCACAGTCGGTTGAAGTCTTAGTTGCCTGTGGACACAACGTTTATGTTCAGCGAGGTGCAGGGAAATGGGCAAACTATTCTGATAGAGCTTATTCTGAAGCCGGAGCGGTTATCTGTCAGGATGCCGCCGAGGTCTTCCATTGTGACATTATTCTTAAAATGGCTCCCTTCACCTGTGATGAAACTGAGTTGATGAAAGGGAATCAGCTATTGTTTTCGCCGGTATATCTATCCCTGATGACCTCAGAATATGTGCGCAAACTGATGCGGAAAAAAGTGATAGCCATCGGTTTTGAATACCTGAAAGATGAACACGGCGTTTTGTCGATGGTCCAGATCAGCAGCGAGATTATTGGAAATATTGCAATGGTTGTTGCCAGTGAACTACTCAGTTCCATCAATGGCAAGGGTGTGATCCTTGGCGAAATAACAGGCGTCGCACCATCCGAAGTTGTCATTTTGGGATCAGGAACGGTAGCCGAACAAGCTGCCAGAACAGCAATGGCGCTGGGAGCCATAGTCAGGGTCTTTGATGATTCCATCTACAAACTCATGAACCTGAAAGCCCGGCTCGGACAGCATATTTCCACTTCTGTCTTTCACCCCAAAGCCCTTCGCAAAGCATTGAAAACAGCCGAAGTCGTTCTGGGGGCCATGCCGATGAATGAGGTTCCCAACATGATCGTTCCGGAAGATATGGTAGAGGGGATGAAAGAAAATTCAGTCATCATCGATCTTAACATCATCCAGGGTGGATGTTTTGAGACTTCCCGCATCACAACGCTTAAGAATCCAACCTACAAGGAGCACGGAGTGATTCATTATTGTGTTCCAAACCTCGAGTCCAGGGTCGCCCGCACCGCCTCCATTGCCGCAAGTAATATTTTCACACCCATCTTACTGGGAATCGGTCAGTCGGGCGGAGTGACCGACTACATCAAGATGAATCGGGGTTTTTGCGAGGGAGTCTACCTCATGAACGGGATACTTACCAACCGGGATATCGCCAAAAGGCTCTCCATCTCCGATACGGATATCAATCTTTTGCTTGGCGCTTTCTAAGAAAATACGAATTACACGAATTTAGACGAATTACACGAACGTCGCATGCATATTGGTTATTCCTCGGCCAGAATCATCATGGAGATAGGATGCAACCGGATCAATTTCGTGGTAACGTGACCCATTCCACCCGGTGAGATCTCTCCGTTTTGTGCCACGATGAGCCAGACCTTCTCAGGAATTTCGTATTCAACTGAATAATTATTCCCATTGTAGAATACCAGGATGTGCTCCCAGGTGTCCTCATTGGCAGGCTCCTTTAATTCGTAGGCAATCACTCCGGGGATATATTTAGGAAAGAAAGAAAGTTTTTCCCTGACCATATCAGCGTTGTCCATCCTGAAAGCCGGATGCTGCCTGCGAAGTTCGATGCAATTTTTTGTAAACTGAAAAAGATCTGCGTAGTGTGATTTTCTGCCCCAGTCTATCTGATTGACTTCATCCGGTGAACGATAAGAATCATGATGACCTCCCTTCGTCCGGTGCATCTCGACCCCCGAATGCAGGAATGGAATACCTTGTGCCGTGAGGATGATGCCGATCGCCAGACGGGTCATCCGGTCAATCTCCTCCATGGAAGACTCCGGACAGGAATATATTAGCTTGTCAAACAGGGTATAGTTGTCGTGACAGGAAACATAATTGACGCATTGTGCAGGACTCACCGCCCATGGTCGACGCGAAGAATCGACGTAATCGTAAAAAATCTGTGGATGGTTGATCGCTCCGGTTACGGCAAATTTAATTTTCTCCTCGCGCAGGGTCTGACCACTGATGAACCCGATGCTGTTGCGGTTAAAAGGCGATCCTTTTAATCCGTCGCGCATATCGTCGCAAAAGGAAGCGATCCTGTCGAGTTCCGGAGTGTTCAATTTTGTCGCACGCAATTCTTCCGGAAGCGGCGATTCGGCTGCAATCCACCCTTCCCCATACATCAGAATATTCGGCTCAATCTTATCGAGTCTCTTGCGGACCTGGTTCATGGTTTCGATATCAATGATACCCATCAGGTCGAACCGGAATCCGTCCAGATGGTACTCTTCCGCCCACCAGGCAACTGAATCGACGATAAATTTCCTGACCATCGCGCGTTCTGAAGCCATTTCATTACCACATCCGCTTGCATCGGAAAGTGTACCATCCTCATTCTGGCGGTAATAATATCCGGGTACGGTCTGGTTGAACCACGAGTCGAAAATAAGACCGGAATGGTTATAAACCACGTCCATGATCACCCCGATGCCATGGTCGTGCATCGTTTTAACCAGTGATTTTAACTCCCTGATCCTGCTGTATCCATCGTAAGGATTCGTGGAATACCACCCTTCCGGTGTATTGAAATTGAGCGGATCATAACCCCAGTTGTACTGAGGAAACGAAATTGTTTCATCAACAGTATAAAAATCAGCTACCGGTAAAAGATGTATGTGTGTGATACCCAGCTCGATCAGATGGTCAAGGCCGGTTGATAACCCTTGCGGGGATTTTGTTCCCTTTTCCGTGAAGCCCGGATACTTCCCTTTATTCTCTATTCCGGAATCAGGAGATATGGTGAAATCGCGGATATGAACCTCGTAAATAACTGCATCAGTCGGACTCTTAACCTGACTGCGTCTGTCCCTTTTCCAGCTCAGTGGATTTGTTTGGGCAGGATCCAGAATCATTCCCCTCAATCCGTTCACACCGGTGGCTCTCGCCCCTATATCAGGACACTCACTGAGCGGTCCAATCTTATCAGTAACCTGGAAAGTGTAGAAAAATCCTTCGTAGTTTCCTGTTAATTCGGTGCTCCAGGTACCCTTGTCGGACTTCCCGAGCGACCAGCTTTCCTCGGGTTGGATCGCCTCATTTGACTGGTATAGACGTAATAAAACGGATACTGCAGTCGGGGCCCAGATTCTGACCCTGAGTTTTTCTTTCGACCAGATCACTCCCAGGTCATCTCCTGGATAAATTGGAAATTTTGCAAAGTCACTGTCCTGAAAGATCCAGTTTCTCATTTCAGATCAACTTAATTCGAATGGTTGGACTCACAAATTTTTTGCCCGAGACTTCTCTGATCTCCGCTTTCAACCTGGTGGCTCTTTTTAAGGCAGGCGCCCGGTCGTAAAACTGATTCAGGTTGATCCTGTAAGTTGCTTCGTATCCGGGCTCCAGCCACATGGGAAAATCGTCGAGGCCTCCGAAAGAGTTGATCCTGAATTTGCGTTCACTGCTCCATCTCATGAATACGAGCCGGGGTGCCTCCAGATCGACTGGTCTGTTGCCATGGTTCTGGATGGCCATTGTCACATAATCCGGGTTTCTTCTCTTGTCGCTCGTGATATAAATCAGTGCTCGCCGTCTGCTCAGCCGCTCTTTCAGTGTTAGCTTTCTGCCTTTGGTGGGTGAGGTACGTAGCCTTTGCACAAGACTGATCAATCCCCAGAGAAGCAACGAAGCCGCCACAATCAGCCCAATCCAATATAAATAGGGATGAATGGCAGAAAATATTTTGGTAAAAAAGCCATCTTGGGCGACCATAATTTCGGGTGTCTGTTGGTTCGCTGCAAAAGAAAAGAATTCTGTCAAGAATTAAAAATAAAAAACCAGGGGAATCTCTTGGTTAGGTGGACAGAAACTGTTTTAAGGCCAGATAGCCTGATTTGCTGATTTTTAATTTAGCTCCCTGTTTGGTCAGCAACATCCATGACTCTTTTCCATATTGCTGAATTTCTGCCAATTGCGCAGTATTTACGATGCATGAACGGTGAATGCGGATAAATTTTTTCGGGTCCAGATGGTTCTCAAAATATTTCATGGTCTTCTGCTTTAAGAAATGTCCCTCTTTGCAGTAGATCATCACAAAATCATCTTCCGACTCGATATAGTCAATGGTATCTACCGGAATGATGCTGATTTTACTTCCTGATTTCACAACTATTCTGGAGAGCAAGCCACTGTTTTCATCATGTGTATGACTCAGATTTTCAAGCTCCTCCTGATTTCCCTTTCCGAATTGAATGCGTTTGATCGCTTTTTCAATCGCTGTCTGCACTCTTTCCAGCGGATAGGGTTTCAGCAGATAATCAACGGCATTGGCCTCAAAGGCACGAATGGCGAATTGTTCGTAAGCGGTGGAGAAAATGATCACCGGAGGATTGCTTAGAAGTTCCAGTATTTCAAATCCTGTGATCTTTGGCATCTGAATATCCAGAAATACCAGGTCCGGTTCAAGCTCCTGAATAGCCAGCACTCCTTCGAATCCATTGCTGCACTCGCCGACAACCTCCAGTCTGGAATCCTTTGAGAGATAGCTCTTCAGCAAATCTCTGGCAAGTTGCTCATCATCAATTATTAATATCCTAATTTTTTCCATTTTCCATATTTTCATTTTCCCCTTCGACCCTTCGATCTCCCGGTCCCTGAGCCTGTCGAAGGGCCTTCCGGCCGCCAGGCCCTTCGACAGGCTCAGGGACCGGTGCACCAGCGGACTCGCTCCAGCGGATTTGCAATCCGCTGGTAATCTTTCACCAACGGATTGCAAATCCATTGGAGCGTGCGTTTCTTGGTAATCTTTCACCAACGGATTGCAAATCCGTTGGTGCGATTTCTTCATTTTTCACAGGGCAGGTAAATTGTTACAGCGAACACCCCATCCTTATCCTCAATTTTCATCAGATTGTTGCTGTTATAAACCAGCCTCAACCGTTCCTGAACATTTTTCAAACCAATCCCTTCTCCCTTGCGCGGAGTGGATTCAAGTTCGTAATTATTTATCAGGACAATGGCGATATGATCTCCTTCTTTTTTCGCTGTCAATGAAATCTCTACCTGTTCTGAGGTTTCATAAACGCCATATTTGACGGCATTTTCGAAAAGCGGTTGCAGCAAAAGCGTAGGAATCTGACAGGCAAAACATTCCGGCCCGACCTGAAAAGAGTAAGTCATTTTCTCTCCGAATCGTATTTTTTCGATCTGCAGATAGAGCCGGATGTGATTGATCTCTTCTTCGAGTGAGACCAACTCAGTGTGTTGTTTTCTCAAAGAGTAACGCATGAAATCGGAAAGCGCGATCACCATTTCGTGCGCCTTCCCAGGATTGGTAAATGTAAGAGACGCAATGGAATTCAGACTGTTAAAGAGAAAATGGGGATTGATCTGCGATTTTAACGCCCTTAGAACCGCTTCTCTGAGTTCTTGTTTTAATTCCTGTTCCCGATCGGCCTTTTCACGGTTTTTGCTGTAAAAGATAAAAAGGTAGAAGACGGTAGCCATCAGGGTATAGAATATGAACCCGATAAAGATTCTGTTGGAGAGATGGTTTTCCTGGTAAGTGAGATAGAGAGGATCGGTAATAATTAACCGGGTGATAAATCCGGAACTGTATACCCAGACAAGGGAAAGAACGACAGCAGCGGTAAGATGGGAGGTAAGTATCTGGGCGAATGGTTTCTCGTCAGAACTATTGTACCTGACCACAAACCAGATGGCCATGTCAAACGCTCCCAGCATGAAACTAAAGACCAATCCATCAACGAGCGAAATCCCCAGGGGGAGGATTTCGAAGTATAAATTGAAGCCTGTCTGAAAAATTCCCAGAAGGATGGGTCCTATCCAGTAAAACACCAGTGAATATTTGTTGGTTATGCCAGGTCGTTCCATGCTGAGGGATTAAGGCATCGAAGTGATCTCTCCGCCGCCGAAGATGGCAACACCCTTGACAATGACAACTTTGGACTGATCGACCCGTGAGATGACAGAATTGCCTCTCTTGTCCTCGAAACCGCCAAATATTGAAACTACCTCAGTCTTAACATTCCAGTTTTCCGGAACGATTATCTTTGTTCCGCCGAAGATTGTTGCAACGTCAATGGTGCAACCTTCTACCGGTTTGCAATAGAGCAGGTTGATCTTGGATCCTCCGAAGATGGAAGTAATTTTCCCTCCCCTGAATTGTTCTGAAACGAGAGACATATTCCTTCCGCCGAAAATTGCCGTTTCATCAAGGACATCATTCTTATCAACCTGGCCGCTTAAAAGAAAATCAGGTGTCCTGCGCCATTGAAAAATGAATACAAGACCGACAGCTACCAGGATTAGCGGCCAGAAATTGCGGTAGAAAGCGTAGTCTATATCAAAGATTCGTGGCAATAAAAAGAATACTCCTATTCCGATAAGGATGGCTCCTGCAGTACCGGCCTTGCGGTTAAGATTATATAAACCGATTACAATCAGCAGCATAGGCCAGCTGATGAGGATGTGGGATAGATCCCAAGAAAGTATATCCAGATTTTTGAGTATCAGTAATGCACCGATAGATACAAAAAGGACTCCCAGAAGAACTCTGGAGTCAGAACCGCGATGTTTTCTGAGTTTATCAATTCCAGGGTTTTCATTTGGTTCATTAATCAGATTCATGGCAAAGATTTGTTAAGTGAGACAATGAATATTTCAATTATGGCTCAAATGTACGCTCGCTGTCAGGCACTGTGAAGCGCTAATCGGTCAGTTGCCGCAAATAATCGGTGAATGGAGAAAAATTTCAGGTATCAGCGTCCGGAAGAACCTTTCACTCTTGCCTGCCTCCCATTGTCCTTCAAATTTACAAATCTGTAAGCTTATATCATTTCCTTCGCCAGTCGAACCGGCCGTTCTTACTTCTTGGAGTTGTCTTTCAGGGAGACCGTCCTGTTAAAGACCAATTTTCCGTTTGTGGAATCAGGATCCACGTTGAAATATCCCAGTCTTTCAAACTGGAAATTAGTCAGAGGCTGCGCTCCCTTGACAAAAGGTTCAATTTTACAATTATCCAGCACTTTCAATGACTCAGGATTGAGGAATTCAAGGAAATCCTTGTCTTTGTGACCATCCGGATCCGGGTCGGAAAACAAACGGTCATATTGCCTGACTTCGCAGGAAAGCGCTGTTTCGGCAGCAACCCAATGTAAGGTCGCCTTTACTTTCCGGCCATCCGGGGCATTGCCTCCCCTGGTCTCAGGATCATAAGAACAAAGTAATTCGACGATATTCCCTCCCGCATCTTTGATAACTTCATCGCAGCGAAGGAAATAGGCATACCTTAACCTGACCTCTTTCCCTGGGGCCAAACGGTAAAATTTGGAGGATGGTTCCTCCATAAAATCTTCGCGTTCCAGGTATAATACTTTTGAAAAAGGCACTTTCCGTTTACCCATGCTCTCATCTTCAGGATTGTTGACGGCATCAACTTCCTCCACCTGACCATCCGGATAATTGGTGATCACGATCTTCAGTGGATCCGTTACGCACATTACTCTTTGGACCCTTTTATTGAGATCTTCGCGGATACAAAACTCAAGCAAGGCAACATCGGTTATACCGTCAACCTTAGTCACTCCAACCAGATCTGCAAAATTGCGGATAGATTCCGGCGTATATCCCCTTCGGCGCAGACCGCAGATGGTTGGCATCCTGGGATCATCCCAGTCCTTAACGTAACCTTCCTTAACAAGTTGAAGCAGTTTTCGCTTACTCATTACTGTCGAAGTGACGTTCAGTCGCGAAAATTCAATTTGCCGCGGACGGTAATCGGAATCTTTCAGCTCTTCGACGAACCAGTCGTAAAGTGGCCGGTGAACTTCAAATTCGAGCGTGCAGATGGAGTGTGTAATTCCCTCCCAGTAATCAGATTGTCCGTGTGCATAGTCGTACATCGGATAGATGCACCACTTGTCGCCCGTACGGTGATGCGGTTGTTTCAGAATCCGGTACATCAAAGGATCCCGCAGGTGCATATTGGGTGATGACATGTCTATTTTTGCCCGGAGAACACATGCTCCTTCGTTGTATTTCCCAGCCTTCATATCATCAAAAATCTGGAGGTTGACTTCAGGTGAACTGTTCCGTGTCGGACTTTCTAAACCTGGCCGGGTTGGAGTTCCGCGTTGTTCACTGATAATTTCCTGAGGCTGAAAATCAATGTATGCCTTCCCTCTCTTGATTAGCTCAACAGCAAAATCAAAGAGTTTATCAAAATAATCCGATGCATAAAAAAGTCGGTCTTCCCAATCAAATCCAAGCCATCTGACATCTTCCATGATGGAATCGACATATTCGGTCTCTTCCTTCGCCGGATTGGTATCGTCGAAACGAAGATTAGTAATTCCACCAAATAGTTTCGCAGTACCAAAATTCAGACAGATTGATTTGGCATGTCCTATATGCAAATACCCGTTTGGTTCCGGAGGAAAGCGGGTATGCACTTTTCTGTCATTCTTGCCTGCTGCAAGGTCGTCAACGATCTGCTGTTGTATAAAATTCTTTGGTACTATTGGATCCATATTTTCCTTTCTGACCAGATTTTTTGCTCCGATGATTCTGGATGTCAAAAATAACGTAATTTTTTGGTACAAAAAATCAGTTAAATTTGAGCTTTTATAAAACCTCAGCTAATGGGAATGATAGAACTCGAAGGAATGGAATTTTATGCTTTCCACGGCCATTTTAAAAGTGAAAGGATCGTCGGTAACCGTTTTGAAGTCAACATTTCCATTGAGACTGATTGTGAGAAAGCGGCACAGAGCGACCATCTTTCCGATGCTCTGAATTACGAGGGAATCTACAAACTTGTGAAAGAAGAAATGCATCAACGCTCACATTTACTGGAACATGTGGCTGGCCGTATTCTTACCAGGATTCATGAGGAATACAGGGAAGTGGGGAAAGTCAGAGTGAAAATTTCAAAGGCGAGGCCTCCGATGGGTGGTCATATCCAGGCTGTTAGCATCACAATGGAACGATAAAATCTTATTATTTGCTTCCGGTTTTCACTCCTGATAAAAATCTCTATATTTGCACCCTGAAAACGGTCGGTTGGCCGAGTGGTTAGGCAGCGGTCTGCAAAACCGTGTACGGCGGTTCGAATCCGCCATCGACCTCAAAATAAAAATCCGATAGCATTGATATTCAATGCTATCGGATTTTTTTAATGTCAATTTGTCCCATAATTGTCCCGAAAATATCAAAACTGAGTTTTTTGCAAGTACCGGGTGAAAACTGCACAATTTCCTTTCATTAAGAAAACTATTGATCACAGGTAAATTGATTACAGATTTTTTTTTAGTTTTGTCGTGCCATGATTCTCCTTCGATGATTCTGGTTTTAAAATGCCAGCTTATTCGCTAAATGTCTCATGCCATTATCTTATTAATAAACAATAACTTAAAACAACTGAATGATGAAACCGATTTATTTAATCTTTGTCTTAATGTCTTTATTTTTGATTAATTCTGCCTGTTTTGCCCAGATTCCGATTCTGAATACATACGACAGTCCGTTTCCTAAGGTTGTAGCACCCGGAGTGATTTCGCAGGATAATGGTGTTGCTGCCCCATCAGATGCAGTTTCATTGTTTGACGGAAAGGATTTATCGGAGTGGACTGGCAAGAACGGTAATCCTCAATGGGCAGTCCACGACGGGATGTTCACAGTCGCAAATGGGACCGGTGATATCTCCACTAAAAAGGAATTTAGCGATTTTCAGCTACATATCGAATTCATGCACCCTTCCGATATTACCGGCGAAGGGCAAATGCGCGGAAACAGTGGTGTGTTTTTACAAGGTCTCTACGAAATCCAGGTATTGGAGACTTATAACAATGAAAACAAAACGTATGTAAATGGTCAGGCTGGTGCTATCTACAGGCAACACCCGCCACTTGTAAACCCTCTGAAAAAACCAGGTGAGTGGAACGCCTATGATATCATTTTCACTGCCCCCACCTTCAATGCAGATAAAACTTACCGGACAAATCCCAGGGTAACAATGCTGCTTAACGGTATCCTCATTCAGAATAATGCCGTGATTTACGGATGCACAACTGATGAAAAAATCTTTGATAAACTTAAAGGTGGAATCAAATTACAGGATCATGGATGTGTGGTCAACTATCGGAACGTCTGGGTCAGGGAACTTTAGGAAGCCTGCAGTTTAAAGACACAAATGCCTGACCGCACCTATACAATATTTAAACCATAACTATCTGATATACACCCTATATTTGAGATTCGCCATTGACCTCAACTTGCGGGAGACTCCTTGATTATCAAGGGGCCTCTCTTTTTATTGCTGTCCAAATGAAGAACTTTTCTTCATTTGTTCCTTGTGACTTTCCCTGAAATCCCCAGCATCATCAAGATCAGAAGATTCTTTCAAAGACTCCCATTTGAAATTCTTATGGTAAGGGTCCAGCGCTTTTTGAGGGTCAAAGATGCGTTTGTCAATCATCTGTACTGAATAAGGAGTGAAATCGGGCTTATCTGTAAAGAAATCCTGCAAGAGCGAAGCTGTCGCATCAAATTGGTTTAAGGCCGGAAGATCGTTAATTTGGTAAATTGTCTTGAGAATAGCACCAAAATTGGCATGCGTATGTGATACGTAATTCTTTTTTATCCAGGGGCTAATCATCATCAGTATAGAACGGTGGGCATCCACATGGTCTCTGCCATCCTGTGCATCATCTTCTGTAACAATCACCAGCATCTCGGGCCACCATTTCGAACGGCTCAGGGTATGAAGCACCCGACCCAGGGCCAGATCGTTATCTGCCATGTAAGATTCCTTGAAAGGATATCCATCATTTGGCCTTTCCTTGGACCCATGGTCATTTGGAAGCATCATGGTAATGACGGCTGGAAATTCTTCTTTACCGGACAACCATTTGTCTTTCAGCTCTTCTTCAAACATATCTACCCTAAACTGATCGGGTACACTGGTATTGAAAGTTGCAAATTTTCGGGAGGTCCGGTCAAAGAGAGGTTTCGGCATTGGGAACATAACACCCAATTTTATACCTGAATATTTATGCCATTGCTCTTCTGATGAACCGGAAAATTCAAAACCAAGTCCGAAGTTGAAGAAGCTTACTCCGTGTCGTGAAAGATGTTCCCACATTCCTCCAGCTTCATTGTAATCTTCAGGAAAGACAGCCCCGGATGATCCTGCCACCATCCTCCGACCATGTGCGGTACTTAGTACATTTTCCGAAATTTTCACTGAACTGTTGATCTCTACCCATTCGTTCGGATAAGTTCCGACCATCCACCTGTGGCCATGTACGGAAGCATCAGAGTCGGTGTAAAAATTATCGCTGACCGCAAATCCGGAGGCTAGTTTCTGGTGATTGGGCATTACATTTACGTGTTCAACGATCCTTGTCTTGTCTTTGTTCGATACAGTAGCATCCTTGCCATACCTGGCCAGAGACCGGTCTCCTCTCGCATTTGGCAATTCACCAAACACCTCATCATAAGTTCTGTTTTCCTTGGTAATGTATACGATATGTTTGATCGGACTCTTACGAATGCCAATAGCAGGAGGCAAAGGATTTTTGCCATCGTCATCCACTTTTACCTCCGTGAATGTGTTTTCTATAACACGTTGGGTGGTTTTTGAGAGATCTGATTCATTGATGCTTATCTTCTCAAAAGTGCCGGACATGATGTCTCCGACGTAAGTACCGGCCACCATGGGATCGAAACCTTCCCCTGCGTTGCGACCTGAACCGAATCCACGGGCAGTGACCACGTAAAGGGTCTTGCCGTCGGGCGAAATTCTTAGTTTGGTTGGGAACCACCCAGTTGGGATGTAACCGAGTACTTTATTTTTTATTGCATCAACAACTGCAACGCAATTTAACCCGCTCAAGGCGGCGAATAATCTGGATCCATCATGACTTAGTTCAATTCCAAAGGGAATCAGTCCCCTGAAAGAATCAATTCTTGGATCTATCTTAAGCTGAATAGTTGAGATTACTTTTCCGGATTTTGGATCTAAAACTGAAATATTATCGTTGGTGGCATTGGTGACAAAGACTTTATCCTTTCCGGCTGCAATGGAATTGGGGCTGGAACCACCTTCCACTTCAATTCCTGCAACCATTTCCCCCATCCGGTAGCCTGTCTTTTCTTTCGAAATTACCTGTTGCTTATCAAGATCAATGGTCCAGACAGATACGGCTTCCGGTACCTGAGGACTCCCAAGACCGGGTATTTTTTGACCGTTGATTACAACGCCTTTTTCAGCGTCATTGGAAGGGATACCATAAGGTGGAAAATCCAGTCCAACCTTCTCAAGGTTATCCTTGTCTAATCCAGGGGCCAGGGGATAATCGTAAATACCCGTATTGGCTACATAAGCGAACTTCCCATCCGGAGAAATATCAATTCCAAAAGGAAACCGACCAGTAGGGATACTTCCAGCCAAAGTATTGGTTTCCAGATTCATGACAACCATCCTGAAATTAAACTGATCCAGGATAAAAAGGGTCTTTCCGTTTTTTGAGAGCCTTATATCACCAGTGAAACTGTCTTTGAACAAGACCTCGTTGTACAGGCCATTAATAGAAATTCTTTTGATGATCTCAAGTTTGATCAGGTCAAAAAGGATGATGTCACCATTGTTTCCGCCGCTCAGATAGGCAATTTTATTGTCTTTACTGATTGCAGCACCCATATAGGATCCTTTTTTCTGAAAAGGGGAAACTACTTTCTTGTCAGTCAGATTCTTGGTGTTGATGATAGTGAGCAGATCATTGTGTACGGCCAATGCGAGTGATCCATCTTCTGATAGGGTCATTCCAAAAGGATCCGGTGCAATTCTTATGGTTTCACCTGCTGGCCGGACGATTCTGCCATTTGGAATGATACTTTCTCCACTGTAATCGATGCTGCAATATCTGTTATATCCGGGAACCTGGAGAGTTGAAACGGACTGTTTCTGGGCGTAGGAAAATAAAGACGAAAAGAATAACAAAATTAGAATTCTGTACATATCAATAGGACAAAAAAGTTAGTTGCCTGCGGTAGGAGCCTTTTCTATGGGTACTACAGTGTTTTTACTTCCGCTAAAGGATGCGATATCAAAAAGCAGGGTAAAGCGGATGGTGTTGGCCAGCGGATTATTTTGATGGATCGGGATTAGATAAGAGAAATCAATAGAACAGATGCTCATCTTCAAACCCAATCCGGTTGAGAAGAATTTACGGTTTCCTTTGAACTCACTTTCATTGAAGTAACCCCCACGAACTGCAAACTGGTGTCTGTACCAATATTCCAAACCGGCAGAGAAATTAATCTCCTGCATTTCTTCTTTAAATCCACCAGGAGCATCAGCAAATGATGAAAAGATTGAACCGGGAACAGACATATTGGCTTCGTTGTTGTTCAGGATAATTCCGTCGGAAGAGGTCGAAGTGATGGTATTCAGTTTTGGTGTAGGAACCATTAATTTATTGATATCGAATGATAAAGCAAGTGAGTTGTTTGAGTCAAACTCTTTGCTGTAAGTAGTTCCTAATCTAAGGTTGGCTGGCAGAAACTCTTTGTTCTGGCCGTCATCATAAGATATTTTGGAACCGATATTCGACAGATTTATACCGAAAGCAATCGACTGGTCATTCTCGCTATTCCCGAAATTTTTATGGTAATAAAAGGAGACATCACTGGAGAATGCATGGCCGGGTACATAAGAATCGGGACCTATGCCTCCGGAGAGATCTGAACGGATGTATCTTAGGGCAACAGCGCCTGAAAAGTTGTCTGATAGTTTCCTTGAATAACTAACATCAAAGGCAAATTCATTTGGACTAACATTTGCCAGGCTTGTTCCGTTCTGGTCGGTCAGAAGGATCTCTCCCATAGAAAAATAACGAAGGGAAGCGCCAAGAGTTTGGTAATTATCCAACTTGTAATATCCTGATAAATACGCAAGATTGATATCGTTAACCAACTGTCTCAACCATGGGGTATAGGATAAAGCAAATCCGAATTTTTCCTGCGAGAAGGCAAACTTCGATGCATTCCAAAACTGTGAGTTTGCATCAGGGGAGGTAGCCACACCGGCATCACCCATGGCTCCATGTCTTGAATCCGGTGTAATGGTGAGGAAAGGGACTGCCGTCGTGATAGGATTATATTGAACTTCCTGGCCGGTAGGCAGGCTCTGAGCATTAATATTCTGACAAAAGACCAAAGAAAGCAAAATAGTAAGTAGCCGGGCAAAACGAATTATTCTCATTGAACTTATTTTTACAGGTAGTAATTCAGGATTTTTTATCAAAGTAAGTTTAAATATTCAGAGTTTTAAAAAAAAGTTGACAATTTAAAAAATTAGTGTCGAAAATATTTAGTAAATACCTGATGGTCAGATCCAATATCTATGATCAAACTACCAGTTGCAAGTTCAAAAATAACTGAATTTACCTTTTCTTTTATTACATCATTGTCGTAATCAATACCATCTATTACCCTAATGTTCAGATCGTTGTTGTCTAACGGAATAATCTTGAAATGGGATTTGTCATAGATCCTGAAATTCAGAATTCTAAACGGTTTCAATTCCGAAGTATTTATTTCAACAATTCCATCTTCGTTTTTGAGCAATTTTATTTTCTGTATTAGCTCCTCTGCGGGGGTCAATAAACTTTTTCCTTCCGTCAGTATCTCCTTATAAACTGCTGTTAATTCTCCACTTGTCAGCCGATCTCCGTCCATAATGATGGAATTAAGCACGGAGGATATTCCGGCGATGGTTCGTTCTATGCCAAGTTGACGCAATCTACTGATGCTTTGACGAAGGCGGAGGAGAGATTTCTTGACCACTCCTTCTCCTGGTTTTTCCAGTCCAGTGGTTTGGTACCTCGATGCAATATAACATAGACCTTCATTGGTGTATTGTTGAAATCCTGTTTCCCCTTTTCTTTCATCTTCATTGGATAACTGAACAGATTGAATTTCACCAGACCTGGAAAATCTTACGACATAGAATAACTTAGCGTCCTCTTCCAAATCATCCAATCCGCTCTTTGTCAACCATCCGACCTTACCATCTCTGTCGAATTGGGCAAAAAACAGATCCGGGTCAGTGGGAGCAGACTGGATTTTCATTCCATTACACTCAAGTTCTCCCCTAAATGACCCGGCCAGATAAAATTCATTCTTATCGAGCTGTTTTAATTCCAATCCAAAAGCCTTACCCCCAGTTCTGAATTTAACCATCCAGACCAGCGTATTGTTCGCATCAAATTTTGCGATGAATGGTGCAGGTACAGACAAAGCATGGGTCGAAATGTTTTCCTTAAAATAGCCTGTAATAAAGGAATTTCCGCTTTCATCCTTCAAATAATCAGTACCAGTACCACTCCTCTCGGCTCCGAAGGCCATGGCGAGTTTCCATATTTTTACTTTCCTTAACTCATCATCCTTTTTGTTGTAAAGCTCTGTGATAAGTGGTTTCATTGGGTAAAATTCTTTCATTGCCAGTCCAATGGGGGCATTTTCAAAAGTAGGGTCGGCGATAGTGTAGCTTCTTCCATTGACAAGATAATTATCCCCATCCATGGGTTGCCCCAATGATATTGCAACCGAGAAGAACCCCGGGAATTCTACAAGCGCGGCCTTTTGATTGAGTAGATTCGTTATCATCCAGCCAAAAAGCAAGGCTTTTCCCTTGTCGTTACTTTCGTCCTTAAAGAGAAGTTCTTCGGGGAACATGAATCGATCATAACCATACATATCATTGTAAGGGCGATAGGCGAATACTTTTTGTACGAACCGTTGAAGAAAGGCGGCACCTTCTTCTTTTTTCATTCCTGCAAGAACAGGTTTGATTTGCTTTAAAAGACTTTCGCCTGACAGAAAACTAAAAGGAGCGTTGAAATAAACTGTCGGATCAGTTTGTGGATAGGACTCAAGAAAGCGGATATCCTCCGGATTATATTTCAGATTGAATTCGTACAGCCTTTTATCCCATCGAAATTCAATATTCTTGTATTGGACTTCGCCTTGAAAATTCAGTGACTGTTTGATGTTTAGGTGTATAGATCGTCCAGCTCCCGGATGGTTCGGAAGATAGGAAGTAATCGGGAATGAATGTATTGGCTTGTCAATATAATATACGGAACCATTAATTCTGACGGAATGAACGCCAAATATCTCTGTTGAAGAAGTGTACAAAACGGAACTGCCGAGCTGATTAAAGCCAATTTTCACATCATAGCCTGATCTGGTCATTAATGCCCATGAAAGCAATGTCTCTCCAGCCTCGTTATTTGGATATAATGCATTTGTAAAGGCTTTTATGAGTAAAAAATATCCCCAATCGTTAAGTCCTAACCTGTTTTGGACAACAATTAGCTGGTTGACAAGATGATTGCTGTTTGCGACAATAAATTTTTTCCAGTAATCGACGACTATTTCTTTTGTGACAGGTTGATCAACAGGTAACGACAATAACTTATCATAAGTAAGAACAATGTTATTACCGTAGAATTTGAAATTCAGTTTAAGCGGGTTGGCGGTAATATAGTCGGGTTTTCTGATCCTTGGTGTGATGTCGGAACTTTGTGAACCTGAGTAATCGCTTGCTTCAGAGGAAAAACATGGCAGAAACCGGGGATTGTGATACGAAGTTTCATCAAAATTAAATTGGGGAGCCTTTTCAAATTTTTTGGATTTTGGAACTGGAGCACCTGGTACGACTGGAAATTTATCCCATTCGGAATCAAGACCTTCCGTCAGTACATTGTCCTGTACCCTTGAGAAATAGTGAAATCCCGACTGAAGGTATGGGAGAGGCCTTTGATTGTTTAGGAGATATTCTTTGCTCTCTTTCACCCAGATTTCTTTAAATTCCTGGATAGACTGGCCAAAGGTCAATAACGAATAAAATAGAAAACAATATATAAGTACAATGCGCTCTCCAAACAATTTTGTGATTATTTAAGTTTTTACAAAGATAATTCAAAATACAAAGTTCACTATAATAATTTGACGGTAAAATACCTAATTTTGAGACGAGTAAACTGAAATGGGAATCATCTTTAAATATATAAACGTCATCGTTATTGCCAGTCTGAAATTCTTTTGGGCTACTCCGTATGCCTATCTCTTTGGGCTGAATAAAGTGGAGACTTTTGTCATGATGGAGATTGGCGGACTCCTTGGTTTTTTGTTTTACTATTCTTTCTTCTCCTTCATGCTGAAAGAGCTTAAGCTTATCTGGCCTTTGATCTATTACATAACCCCGAGAATTTTTAAGCTAAGATTTGAGCAGTGGCTTGATAGGAGAAGATACAGAAAGCTGACAGCAAATAAATTCACAAGATCAAATAAAATGATTATCCGCATTCGCAGGAAATACGGGATGTTGGGGATTATTGTTTTAACACCGGTAATCTTATCTATCCCGGTAGGGGCTTTCCTGGGTACTAAATATTTTCACCACAATTATAATTTTATTCGCTCGATGTTATTGTCCATTTTTTTATGGGGAATAGTCTCTGTACTACTGTTTAGCACATTTTTACATTCCTGATGCTTCAGCGACGTAAGAAAGTCATAAAATGCTACTTGTGAAGTTATGGGTGGTTGCTGCCCTTGATTAGTGATCTTGTTGGAAAGCTCGTTATCCAGAATTCTGGAAGAAGTATTGTCTTCCCACTGTAATTCCAGGAATCCTTTGAGCTCTTTTTTCAAGTCAGTATCATAAACCGGTACTGTTACCTCGACCCTTCTGTCAAGGTTTCTGGCCATCAAATCTGCTGAAGAAAGATAAATGTTCTCCTTGCCACCATTGTAGAAATAATAAATTCTTGAATGCTCAAGGTATCTGTCAATAATTCCGATGGAGGGAATAGAGAAGCTTTCATCTGCCGGACAGGATAACAGTGAAAACATTCCCCTGACGTTTAGTCTGACCTCCACACCGGCTTTTGCAGCGTCGTAAAGTCTGGCAATAATTTCAGGATCAACAAGATTATTACACTTAAAATGGATAGCTGCTTTCATCCCGTTTTTGGCAGCCTGAATTTCCTGTCTGATCAGCTGGATCATTTTATATCTCATCGTAAACGGAGAAACCATTAAATGATGGTATCTTCCAATCATGTAATTTTTCTGAAAAAACCCAAAGACCTTGGCGACCTCTTTTGAAATGACAGGATTTGCAGTCCAAAGCATCTGATCAGAATAAATCCTTGCGGTAGTCTCGTTGAAATTTCCGGTTCCAATACATGCATAATGAACAATATCTTTATCCTCTTTTTTGGAAATAAGACAAAGTTTAGCGTGAACTTTTAAGCCGGGAACGCCTAATATGACTTTTACTCCTTCCCTGGTTAATATATTGCCCCACTGTATGTTCTCTTGTTCATTGAACCTTGCTCTCAGCTCTAATACTACCGTGACTTTTTTGCCGTTTCTTGCCGCGTTAATCAACGCATGGAAAACATTGGAATTTTTTGCCACCCGGTAAGCAGTCATCCTGATCTCTGTGACTTTTGGATCAATGGATGCCTCCCTTAAGAGATCGATAAAATGGTAGAAGGAGTGATAAGGGAAGTGAAGAAGGATATCTTTTTTAGCAATCGATCCAAGGTAAGGCGTTCTTTGGGGGATATCCGGGTGTTGCAATGGAGTTATCGTTTTGTAATACAGATTTTTATTCCCGATTGACGGGAATCCCATGAAATCCTTGAAGTTATGAATTCGCGAGCCCCCGATAATTACGTCATCCTTGTCAAAATTTAATTTTTTAAGTAACAGTGAAAGGAAATTTTCCGGAATTTCTTTATCATGAACAAATCTGACCAATTCGCTGTTGCCCCGTTTTTCGAGACTTTTCGTCAATATTTTTACATAACTTTCTGCCACATCATCATCAAGATCGAGTTCAGCATCGCGGGTGACTTTGAAGATATAAGAGTTTATTTTCTTAAAACTGAACATGTAAAAAATGTCCTTTAATTCATATCGGATCACATCCTCTAGTAAAATGATATGTCTCTTTTGATCATCGGAAGGCAGTACCACAAATCTGGGAAGAATATCGGTTGGTACTTCGATGAGTGCGTATTCCTCTTTTTTTGATTTACCCAGGACTACTGCAAGGTAGATGGCATCATCGTTTAAGGTAGGAAGCTTCTGGTTCTTCTTGATGATGATGGGCATGATTCTGGGACGAACCTCTTCTTTAAAGTAGGCCGTTACGTATTCTCCCTGTTCAGGAGTCAGATGCGTCTCGTTGATAATGAATATGTCTTCATCTGCCAGATCTATAAGCAGTTGTTTATAGATTCTTTCGAACCTTATGCTTTGGGAAACTACAGTTTGCTCAATCAGATTCAGAACATCTGCAGGTTGGTCGCCTTCAAGGAGAACAAGATTTTCGATGCTGGCGAGTCTGCGTAAGATGGCTACCCGGACGCGAAAAAACTCATCCAGATTATTGGAATAAATTCCCAGAAATTTAAGCCTTTCAATTAATGGCACCTCCTTTTTGGAAGCTTCCTGAAGTAGTCGCTCATTGAACGACAGCCAACTCAACTCTTTATTTCGGATTTTATTGTTCATTGCATCATTACGTTAGTCTGGTCTTTTTGAAGCGAATATCTTAACTGATCGAGCATGATAGGAACGTCATCGGCATCCACTCCCTGACGCAAAAGATGCTCAAGATCCTCATAAAAGGCTTCCATGAATTCCCGTTCAGACATTTCAGCATCGTTGATACTTTGCTTGTAAAAGTCAAGAGCAATTTTTCTTTTTCCCAGGCACCATTGTACATGGCCCATATTCATGAGATCAAACTTGTTCGGTGAGTCTTCCACCAGCATCTTGAAATAGCGCTCAGATTGCTGTTTTTTGCCTGTCAAGAGAGAACACCAGCCGATGGGTCTCCACACTTTCTTGTTGCCCGGGGATAAATATTCAACCTTGAAATAGGATTTTAACGCCTCTTCATATTGCTTCAACTCCATTCTGCAATGTCCGATTGATATATGAAGCGTCAAATTATCAGGCTCTAAGGCAACTGCACGGAGGTAATATTCAAGCGCTAAATCCGGCTTTTTCAAGTGTCTGTAACAAAGCGCGATCTTTTTAAAATTCCAAATCCGGTTCTGATCGAAAAGATCTGCCTTTAAATAAAAAGTCAATGCGAGCTCGAAGTCTTCCAGTTTCTGGTAACAATAGGCTAATTTCTGAATGATTTCAGGCTCTTCCTGATCTTTCAGAAGTATCTCATAAATTTCGGCTGCTTCGTGGTAATAATTTTTTGCAAAGTAAAACTCAGCGATATTCTTTAACAGATGATGGTCTTCGCTCAAAAGTTTCCAGAAGACACTTTTGTTGTGAAAATCGAAAGTCCAGGCAAAAATGTTCTCAAATCCTTCCCGCTGCGGATGAAGTTTGTAGAACCGGTAAAGGTCCCGGATGAACTGACCGGAAACCGCTTCAGCCTTTTTCTCCCTGGATATGACATCCTCTTCATTTTCGGCTTCGATCAGTTGATCAAACTCAGCGCTTAAATTGTCAAACATCATTTTTTTGTATTCAGCGGGAATGGTCTGCATACTGAAACAAAATGAATACTTATCAGAGTTACACAATACCGGAGTTTTCAGGATCAGGTCAAAGAGTTTTCGATTATCCTGCTGGTCCTCGGTGGAAGAGCTTCTGGTCAGTTGGGGATGGCTTGGATAAAAAGGAACAAACCAATTGGTTAGCTCACTAAAAAACGGAAAGTTTTTCAAATTGGCAAAAGAAGTCATGAATATATCTGCCCCCTTCATTTGCATTTCATTCAACTCCTCCATTTTGTCCATCAGCCCGGGAGAATCTTTGAAAATATCCCGCCATTCCGGATTTTTGTCTTCATTCCTGATGTCTCCCAGCATTGCTTCCAGACTCAGTTTATTTCTGAGGTTAGGACTCAGTTTCATCATTTCCGGCAAAATCTCATCCTGCAGCTTTCGCTGAATCTTTTCCGTTTCCCTGGAGCCAATCAGCTGGAGTAGTATTTTTTCAAGATGGAGTTTAAAAGAACTTCTTTCATTCAGCATTTCCAATCTGGCCGTTATGGCAGGGAATAGAAAAATCCTTTTGTCGTAGTGATACAAGGTTATGATCAAACCTGTCAGTGCCCTCTGTTTAACCTCCTCATTATCTGTTTCATACCCTTCAAAAAGCAACATGATTTTTTGCTCATCGAAGAACAGCAGCTGACTGAGAATTAATGAAGTGATCAGGAAGGCTTTTTCATAATACGGAATGAGAGGATTCAGCAGATAATTTTTGAAGGATGAAATCTCGTCCGCAGAAAGTTTGCTTTTAAACCAGATGTAGTAGAAGAGGCTGATAACTTTCTGATAATGAATTTCTTCTTCCTGTTCAAATTTTTTATCAAAGTACGAAACATCTATTAGTTGACGCAATTCACTTTCCTGATGAAACGATTCAAGTAATGCAATATGGGCCGACACATTCTCGATATTAAACCTGGCAAGCCCTCGCTTCTTCTGGTATTCCAGCGAATTAGAAAACTTCATTTTCAGACTGTCAGCGCAATGATCTGCCAGATCGAAAGTTGAAACCAGAATATGCTGATAGATTTTCTGTCTTTCCGGATCGGTAATCCCTTCGACCGTATATTTGAGCATGAATTTATAGTTCTGTTCCAGGTCGAGCAGCAGGTCACTGTATTCTCCCAGCCCATTTGCAGTGATCATCTTTTCGAGCAAGTCAAAGGCGGGCTTCAACTTCCTTTCCGAAAGTAGTTTGCAAATTGATTGGTGGCTGTTCTTAATTTCAATCTCATTCATGTCGCGACATCATCCCGTCACTGACTGGGACAGCCAAATTTACCATTTAAAAGTTCTTTTGCAAAATGTGGCGGATTACGCGGAGGGCAGGAGGAGATTCCGGGCGAAAGCCATTATTGGTCAGAATCGAAATTCGGCTTTCAGGAGAATATACCGTGGAAGTAATCTGTATTCGCTCCTGGAAAAACTGATATCGTCTATGGAATAACTCCTGAATGTTTTGGTATTTGATAAATTTTGCCCCGATAGGCTGAGAGTAAGCTTATTTTCTATCATGGTATAGCGAGCATCTAAATCCATGAAATAATATTTGTTGTTTTCCTTGTCAAGACTGCCAAAAAAGTAACGTTCCGAACGGATTTGAACATCCAATTTTTTCCCAATCATAAAAGATAGGTCAAGGAAAGAAATATTGTCCGTGTAATGATTACTGAAAATAGTTTTTATCTCATTGTAATTCCATTTTGAGCCAAAGTGATAGTTGAACCAACCCTTGAAGCCGGACCGCAACTCAAAGCCATAGTTTAAATTAATGCTTTTAATTGAACGAAGATCCAGATTGTTGACCCTGTTTTTGTAATCAGAAATTGAAAACCCAAAGTTGAATTTCAGATTAGACGTGATTGGCTTTAAATACTGGTCCACATTAGACGAAAAAATGATGAACGATTTGTTTTTTATCAGGATTTTTTCTGATTGAGAATAATTCCTGGAGATTAAAGTATTGGTGCTGTAGAAATCATAGTATTTGTTGTAAATCAATAAAGAATTCGCAAAAAACTTATCACTCCAATTGCCGTGAGTATAATTGAGAACGAAAGTGCTCATATTTAGCTGATTAAACGCCCCTGTTCCCTTCGAAAATGAACGGAAACCGATGTTTATATATTGGTTATTTACATCTGTTACTGTTGCGTTCTTATGATTAAATGAGTAAGATGAAAGAATCTTGTTTTTCTGGTTGATGCTCCATTGTCCGCCGATTTGAGGATTTATGAAAAAAGGATACTGGCGTTGTATATTTCCAGATTGTTCCAAATAGTTGAAAAGCTGATGAAAATCAAGTCCCAAAAATACTCCGATTTGCCTTTGTTGTACATGATATTTTGAATTTAAGTAAATATCGTTGGTCGAATAGGTCAGGTTATTCCGGTACAAAGGAGGTTCATCGATGATAATTTTTTCGTTCATCAATTTGAAATCTGAGTGCAAAACATCCTTTCTGAATTGATTCCCAAACTTGATTTCCAATAAATTCCCATTAGTTTTTTTGTCCATAAGATGCGCGGCAAATCCTCCAAATTGCATCTGATCTTCGCTGGCCTGACTGATTGACTTCACTCCGGCATTCTCAGGAAAGAGCTGCTGGTAATAGAATTTATCAATGGAGTAATTTTGTGGTGATTTCTCCAGTATGTATCTGCCAGATAGAAGTAACACTTTGTTATCTCTTAACCGGTTGGTATATAATAGCTTCTGGTCAATTAAGGTATTATTATTTGCTAATATCTCGTTGGATAAAGAATCATTGAAATTTAATTTATTATTCTTGTTTTCGTCTGACTGATTGAATTTCCCGATAAATTCAAGCGTTTGATTCTTTGAAATATCATCTGTAATAACAATTTTGCCGAATCCAGTTACCTGAGTATTTATTAAACGGTGATCCTCGAAATTAGAAAAGGAGGTTGATCCGATAGAAGTTGATTCGTATATGCTATTATAGAAATTGTTTTCATCGGTGTTGAAAAAGGCCAATGTTTTTACTTTTACTTTAGATGTTGGATTGAAAATGGCATTTAATGCGTAAACGCCTGATTGGTTGAACAATAATCGATTCTGTTTTAAATTGGGAGAGAAGCTACTAATGTCAATTATTGATCTTGCATTTTGGTTTTCACCGACGCTACCTGCCTCATCCGATTCAGAAGCTGGCCTTATCAGGAAATTAATGTCGCCTGTCGCGTCCTCTCCAACGTTATTGAGGCTTACAATTCCGTAAAATTTTGTTTTACCGCCAAAATTCATCAGGTTCGCGTAAGTTTGGTAGCGATTTCCATTTTCGGGACCATAACCCAGAGAAACATTGCCAAACCATTGCCTTTTTGCATCATCCTTCAATTTTAGATTCAAGGCTACTTTTTCACTGTTCTCGATTCCTTTGAGAAGTTTGTTATTGGAATAATGTTGGTAGACTTCAATTTTACTGACCGGATAAGCGGGCATATTTTTGGTAAGAATCCTGTATCCTTTTTCAAACAAATCATCACCGTCGATCATTACTTTTTCTACATCCTGACCGCCGACTTTAATGCCTCCATCATCTGAAATGACCAATCCCGGAATTCTTTTAAGCAAGTCTTCCAATACCCGTTCGTTCCCTTTCGCGAAAGCTGCAGCATTGAAAATGATTGTGTCTCTCTTTATGATCATCGCCTTGTCTGCCGAAATGATGATTTCATTTAGCGGAATTGGCTCAAAAATCATTATAGCATTCTTGACAACTTCATCTGAACTAGTCCCAACTTCTATAGGAATTGTATTAGTCTTAAAGGACATAGCAGAAAAATTCAGCCGAAATTTTCCTGTTTTATTTATTTTTAAGACATAGTTACCCGTCCCGTCCGACTGACAGTAGGCCACAATGGCTTCGCTATTTTCAGGTTGAATAAAAACATTGGCATACGGAACCGGATTTTTCTTCTCATCCATGACTGTCCCCGAAATGGATGTTTGGGAAAATGCAAAATATGGCAATAGGACAAAGATATAGGTATATTTTTTCAAGGACGGGAGGATTTGGTTTGATTTCAATAATTTAATGAGGTCAATTTCTAATCAATTTCTATACTTTTAATACTATTAATCTTTGCAGTTATTGTGAATCCTCTTTCAGATTTAGATGAAACTCGATTTAATATCTCTTCCACCTTTTTGATTTCCCCTAGTTTTATCTTTTGGTAGTCTGATCGCGAAATTATTATTGTTCCATTTGGGTCGTTTTCAATAATATTTTCTTCTTTTTTCACAACTCTAGCAGAAAGCATTACTTCCTTTTCCTCATCGATAAGTTCTAGAATTAGCCCTGGCAGGCCATGTAATTTTAATGGGCCAAAACTCGTCTGAATTGCTGTTGTAAACCAAACAATATAATTACGACCTCTAAAACTGCAGGTTGCTTTGGTACATTCGTATAGGTCAATTTTTTTATGTTCCTCACTGATAGTCCAGATTAATTTAGGCGCGGATTCAGTGACTTGATAAAACTTATTATTGAAGCCCCTGATAAATTCCTTGATCAAATTTTCATTTCGGTTGTATTTCATAGATAATCGAACTGTATCCTTGAATCGGAGGGTAAATGAAGCATTATTGCTTGCCTCAATCGTTTTACTTATCTCTTTTTCTGTTAGTTCCTTTTCTTCAAAAGGATTTTCCTTATATACAAATAGAGACTGAATATTATTAAAGTACAAGTTTGCTTTATAATTACTATTGCCGTTGAGATTTAGCTGCATATCATACTGAATATTGAAATCATAATTGCCATTTTCTTGACAATAAACATTGATTCTGCAAAAAAAAATTATAACTATGAATAGGAGATTTTTCATTGATTTGAGTTTATTACAACTGACTGCCAGATTAGACAGTCAGTTGCTAATTAATATTAAGTTCTTGGCAATCGGTTTTAGAAATTATTAATTAAATGTGTCTTTATTTTGGCAATCAATCGATTTGCTATTTCATTTCCATCAGCATATACCTCACTACAGTCACCCGAAACCGTTACGGAAATAGTAAATTTTGCAATTCCTACTGAAAAAGAAGCTCCCACAGTTACGGAACATTGTAGTTTTGGTGTATCAGGTATTGCTGCTTCCAGATTTTTGTCAATGAGTGCTGCAATCTCACATTGGTTCAAATTAGTAATATCTCCCAAATCAATCCTAACCGATATAACTGAAGAGGTTTTCTGAGGCAGGCATGCAGGATTTGAAACAGTAGAAGCAAATCCACTTGTCGAAACCACGAACAAGGCCACTAAAAGCATTGTAATTTTATTCATCTTTTTGAATTTTGATCTTTTTTAAACTGTATATTCACGAATTGTATTTACCTCTGGTGCATCGTGTATACACATAAGGCAGGCCCGGTTCGTGTGGGTGGAGCCACAACTTTTTGGCCGCATCGGTGAGCCCTACCTGATGGTTCTTGAGGGACTTGACAGGGTGAAGTAATCCGGTGCGGCCTCCCAAACAAATTTATTCATTGCCATATTTGCAGATTTAGTGATGGTTTGGAGGACGGGAGTTGCTGGGTTTTCCCGCCGTGCTATTTTGCAATTGATACCATAAGTTACCCCGTTTTTTCCAATAAACGAAATCCATAGGGAAGGCTCCCTCTTTTCTAAAAATACCTCGCAATATATCTCCTGTTTCGCTTGGTGCTCTGAAATTCGTAGTTGATGGTAAACTCATGCGTCCCGGAGTTCACCATACTCTCATGGTAGGTGGTCAGATCGAAAGAATAACCGAATCGAAGCTGACTGTTCACAATAAACTGGAACAACAAGGCATAAGAATTCTTGAAACGATACGTCGCCCCGAACCACACTCTGTCATAAAGTAAAATGTTCGCCCCCAAATCGATGTAGGATGGTGTTTGCTGGCTCCAACGATACAGCAGTGTGGGCTTCAGCTTCACGTATTCAGAAATAAAAAACACATAGCCTCCCATGGCGTAGAAATGAACAAACTCGTGATAAGTGCTATTCTGTGAATCGTCAACAATATTGTTAACAAGCAACTTAGGCATGGAGAACCCAAGAAAGAAGATGTCACTGTGCCACAGCGCTCCGACTCCGAAGTTGGGCAACATCCTGAGATTCACGTTTTGCGCGAAGGAAGGATCCATCTGATCATTGATTTCAAGATCGGTGTGCCCCGCATGATAGGTGTTGAATCCTGCTTTTATTCCCAGGGAGAGGTATTGTCTGGCCTTTAAAAAAATCCGGTAGTCGTAATCCACGTAGAATCCATTCTGTAAAATTGGTCCCCATTTGTCATTAACGATGGAAAGTCCCAATCCCACATTATGCGATTTCAGGGGCATGTCGATGGTAAAAGTATTGGTGTTGGGCGCTCCTTCCCATCCTACCCACTGCGCACGGGATAATGCCGAAACATTCAGAACACCGGTGATTCCTGCATAAGCGGGCTGTATGGAGAGCAGATTGGTTAAATATTGGGTATAAACAGGGTCCTGTTGTGATTTGGCCATCTTAGGATTTCCAATCAAGCTAAGAAGCAGTAACAAAGGCAAAAATAACGGCCAATCACGGTTCGCACTTTTCATACTTAGAAAGTTAAGGGATTCTTTCCAAAATTCGGCATGAATATACTTATTTCTAACAATGCACATTCAATCTGTTTAATCTATTATCTTCGCAAAAAATAAATTTTACAGCGATGTTTTCTGGAATTGTCGAAGGAATGGGTACAGTCGTATCACTAATCAAAGATCAGGAGAATGTTCACCTGACCTTAAGCTGTGATTTTACACCTGAACTAAAGGTCGATCAGAGCCTTTCTCACAATGGTGTATGCCTGACAGTTGTGCACAAAGAAGGCAATAAATATACCGTTACAGCCATCATGGAGACGCTGCTTAAATCCAATCTTGGCTTATTGAACGTCGGCGATAAAGTCAACCTCGAAAGAAGCATGAAAATCGACGGACGCTTCGACGGTCACATCGTTCAGGGACATGTCGATCAGACTGCTCTCTGTGAAAATGTAAAGGAAGCGGATGGCAGCTGGTATTATACTTTTAAATATGAATTCGATAAGGCAAAAGCACGCCAGGGATATATGACTGTCGAGAAGGGGTCCGTCACAGTAAACGGAGTGAGTCTAACGGTGGTGAATTCCCAAAAGGACTCTTTCCAGGTGGCCATCATACCTTATACTTATGAGCACACCAACTTTCATGCTATCAAGAAAGGCAGCGTCATCAACCTGGAGTTCGATATCATCGGCAAATACCTGAGCCGCCTGGCCGAATATAAATAAATAACCTAATGAAAAAAATCACATTACTTTTTTCCTTCCTCATGGCTTGCCTTCTTACCTTACCAGGAAGCCTCCAAAGCAAAGAAAACCTTGCAGACAAGGCTGCCAGAATCCACCAATCGGTCTTAACGATTGATACCCACTCTGATACCCCAATGAATTTGTCGCACGATGGATTCGATGTCGGAAAACGAAACGATCAGGCCGTTTCCGGGACTAAAGTAGACTTCCCCCGAATGAAGGAGGGAGGACTCGATGCTCAATTCTTTGCAGTCTTTATAAGCCAGGGTCCCAGAAATCCGGAAGGAGATAAAAATGCCAAAAAGAAAGCGCTCGAGATCCTTGAGGCTATCCGCGAAAGCGTAAAAGCTAACCCAAATCAGGCATCAATAGCCCTGAAACCGGATGATGCTTATGAATTAAAGAAACAAGGCAAACGAGCCATCTTCATCGGATTGGAAAACGGATATGGGCTGGCGAACGATATTACCATGGTTAAAAAATATTACGACATGGGTATCAGGTATATAACGCTTTGTCACACTTCCAACAATGACATCTGCGATTCTTCTACCGATAAGAAAAAAGGCGAGGAACATCATGGGCTATCAGCTTTTGGTAAGGAAGTGGTTGCCGAAATGAATAAAACGGGAATGATGATTGATGTCTCGCATATTTCCGATGCGTCATTTATGGACGTCATCCGCCTGAGCAAATACCCAATCATTGCAAGCCACTCCTGCGCGCGGGCTATCTGTGATAATCCACGTAACCTGACCGATCCGGATCTGAAAGCGTTAGCTAAAAACGGTGGCGTCATTCAAATGTGCTTTCTTTCTGATTATATAAAAGTGCCTGATCCTGACCCCAAAAGAGACTCAGCCATGACGGCAGTCAGAAATAAATACAACGATTTTCAGGATCTCTCCGATGAAAAGATGAAAGTAGCCAGACAGGAATACCGTGAAACGCTCAAAAAATTTCCCGAAAAATTGGCTACCGTGAAGGATATGGTGGATCATATCGACCACATCGTTAAAGTGATAGGAATAGATTATGTTGGCATTGGAACCGATTTTGACGGGGGAGGTGATCTTTCCGGTTGCAGAGACGTGAGCCAAATGGGGAATGTCACCCTCGAACTGGTTAAAAGAGGGTATTCCGAAAACGATATCCGGAAAATTTGGGGTGGTAACTTTATGAGGGTGTTCCGTGAAGTTCAAAAAGCAGCAACCCTGTAAACCTTACTTTTTGTCAGCCATCAACCAGTATCCGGTTTCAGGATCACTATTTGCCAATTGTACAAGTGCCACTTCAGCTTCTTTTTTGGTTTGGAAGCTTTGAACAGACACCCGGAAGAAATATTTTCCCAAATTGGAGACCTGTGCGGGATAACCTTGTTTGATCAGTTTGCCAGCAAGGTTATCAGCGTTTTCCCTGACTTTAAAACATCCTGCTACTACGTGATATTTACCACTGGGCGAATCATTAACAACGGTTTGAGCGATAGGTTTTTCCAATTGCTGAGCGACAGTCTTCTCTGGTTGCTGAGCGACAGTCGAAGCATGAGCAGGAATCGAACCAACTCTTGAGGCCGCTGCATTCAGTTCAGTTGTATTTTTAACAGCTTCAACCTTATTAATCAGCTTTGTATCATTAATCGGCAAAGAAGCGGTATTGGAAGTCTGCAAGTGGACCAACTTGCTTTGGTCAAATAATTTATTGTACGGAATGAAATAGAGCGCCACGACAAGAGGTATCCCGATCAGTACATATTTAAGTGCCGGATGAAGGTGCTTCTGAGGTTCAGGGTCTTTGTCCCGCAAAACGGGTTTAGGCGGATGATTGTATTTATTAACCAGTCTTGGGAAATGGAATGAATCCAGACCAAATGCATCCGTTCTGATTATTTTAGTCTTTTCCTGCTCAAAAATCAGGTGTTCATTCTGATCAAAACGAAGTGTACCAATCTGCTCCAAAATGATCCGCTCACCATTTTCAAGTCTGAAAATACTTTCGGCGACAAACTCTGAGACAATTTTTCTGGCTTCGAGATATCCTATTCCGTCGCGATCAGAAATGTAATTAACCAACAATCCATCATTTTTTTTCAGCTTTCCGCTAAAAATAATTTCTTTGATTGGAGGGGTAAACTGGTCTGTCTGCTCATCATATCCTGAGATCTGATAATTGGCAATAAACCCTCCGAGATCGGGGATGATCACGCAATCGTTGGTTTTCAACAATTCTGAAAGTTGGACTGAAAGGTTCATGTATGATTATTTGAACTCCAAATATATGAAATACCCACGAGAATATGTTCACACCAACCGAAAATGATTTTGTGGGTATTCCATGCGACCATTGAAAGACAAAATCTAAACGCATGAATAAATCTTATATTTAGTACTTTTGGAATTAGATACAATTCAACAACAAAATTGCGGATAAAACGTTTGATTGAAAAAAAATTCAGAATATGAGGGGGAAAATATTGGTTACCGGCGGAACAGGATATATTGGCTCACATACAGTTGTTGAATTGCAGAAAGCTGGATATGAGGTTGTCATTGTGGATGATTTGAGTAATTCCACGATAGGGGTGATCGATCAGATTGAGCAGATAACCGGAATACGTCCGGAATTTCATTGTTTCAATATGCAGAACCTGGATCTCCTTGAGGGATTCTTTCAAAAGTCAAAGAGAATCAATGCGGTAATTCATTTTGCTGCATACAAGGCAGTCGGTGAATCAGTTGCCAAACCACTGATGTATTACCGGAACAACCTGCTCTCACTGGTGAACTTGTTCGAATGCATGGATAAATACAAGACGGATTACCTGGTTTTCTCTTCTTCTTGTACTGTTTATGGTCAACCCGACAAACTTCCGGTTACCGAACAGACACCCCGGCAAATGGCCGAATCCCCATACGGAAACACAAAAATAATTTGCGAGGATATTATCCGTGATTTCACCAAATCCAATCCGCAGATACAAAGCATAGCCCTAAGGTATTTCAATCCGATCGGCGCTCATCCGACTGCATTGATTGGTGAACTTCCTAACGGGATTCCTAATAATCTGGTGCCCTTTGTCACCCAAACAGCTGCAGGAATCCGTGAACAGTTGTCTGTTTTCGGAAATGATTACCATACTGCTGATGGCAGTTGTATCAGGGATTATATCAACGTGGTGGATCTTGCCCGGGCCCATGTGGTGGCTATTGAACGGCTGCTTGGACAAAAGAATGAATCGGGCTTCGAGTTCTTTAATGTTGGCACAGGAAAGGGAGTTTCCGTTCTTGAACTGATCAGGACTTTTGAAAAGGCTACAGGACAAAAGGTTAACTACCGGATAGTTGGCCGAAGGGCCGGAGATATTGAAAAAATCTTTGCAGATACTTCCAAGGCCAATAAGGTATTGGGCTGGAAATCTGACACTACCCTGGAAGAAACTTTATTATCTGCCTGGAACTGGGAGAAGCGCTTAAGAGGAATTATATAATCTAATAACCCAACCATGAAAAAAACAATTTTGATAACCGGCGGTGCCGGATTTATTGGTTCACACGTCGTCAGACGATTCGTTACAAAATATCCCGAATATCAGATTTTGAATCTTGACCTTCTTACCTATGCCGGTAATCTCGAAAACCTCAAGGATGTTGATACTTTGCCAAATTACACTTTCATAAAAGGTGACATCACGGATAGTGTTTTTATCAATGACCTCTTCGGGAAATATCCAATTGAGGGTGTAGTTCACCTTGCAGCCGAATCGCACGTAGACCGTTCAATTACCGATCCAGCAGCTTTCATCAGGACCAATATCTTTGGAACTTTTAACCTGATCCATGCGGCCAAGGAACATTGGAAAAATCAAATGGAAGGCAAACGATTTTACCATATTTCAACCGATGAAGTGTACGGATCCCTTGGAGAAACCGGATTATTTCTTGAAACAACTCCTTATGATCCCCAGAGTCCGTATTCGGCTTCAAAGGCCAGCTCTGATCATCTTGTGAGAGCCTATCATAATACTTTTCACCTTCCGGTATTGATTTCCAATTGCTCCAATAATTATGGACCCAACCATTTTCCTGAGAAACTGATTCCCCTGTGCATTCATAATATACAGCACATGAAACCCATTCCGGTTTACGGGAAAGGAGAAAATATAAGAGACTGGTTGTATGTTGAGGATCATGCTTCAGCCATCGATGTTATTTTCCATAAGGGCGTCATAGGCGAAACCTATAATATCGGTGGCCACAATGAATGGACCAACATAGCCCTGATCCGGACCTTGTGCGATGTAATGGATCAAAAGCTGGGAAGAGCCAAAGGCACTTCCCAGCTTTTGATCACATTCGTGAAAGACCGGGCCGGTCATGATATGCGATATGCCATCGACTCCTCCAAAATTCAAAGAGAACTTGGATGGCAACCTTCCCTCCAGTTTGAGGAAGGACTCGCCAAAACGGTCGACTGGTATCTGAAAAATTCAGACTGGCTCGAAAATGTAGTTTCAGGATCTTACCAGGCATACTACGAGAAGCAGTACTACCAGCGGTAAGTTTACTTTCTTACTGCTTTAACTGCAATGGGTCCATCCGGGGCTTCCACTTTACCTTCCAGGGACTGATTTACTAATTTAAATTTGATAGTGATCAGTGTGGATTCCAGGTAGATACTGGCCGAAACTACATCTTCCTTGATGGTTATTTCAGAAAAATTTACTTTTTGGCCTTCGATAACCAGTTCACCCTTTAGCTTGTCGCCAGCCTGAGTAAAGTTAATCTGACCGGTCGCATAATTCGACGGTGCAGTCGGAGCGGAATATTCCCACTTGCCTACCAGTGCTTTCATGTCGAGAGGTGCTGCTTGCAGCTGAACGAATGCAAAAAATGAAAGTGTTAATGTTAAAAGAAATCCTTTGGTTTTCATGTAATTGATTTGAAATTTAAGTAAATATAAATAGAACGGTGATTTTCAGATTTTGTCCACTAAAATAGCAAATATTTATTTCAAACCAATATTGGTATAATCTACGGTAGTTTCGGCATATCTCTCAGAAATCTGATCCAGTATCCCAAGAACTTCTTCTATTTCGATAGCGCGTAAAAGTTTGATTCGTAACTCTTTGAAATCGTTGAGATTGGGGAAATATCGTGCAAAATGTCTTCTCATTTCCAACACCGCTCTTTTGGGGTTATCCTTCCAGGTAAGAGATTGGTTGAGCTGATCCTTTACATTTTCCACCACAAATGGGACAGTTGGAGGTGGAGTTAGTTCACCAGTATTCAAATAATGCCGGATTTCGGAAAAGATCCAGGGTCTGCCGATGGAACCTCTTCCAATCATTAAGCCGTCTACCCCTGACTGATCAAGAAAGGATTTTGCCGTTTCAGGACCGTTGATGTCACCATTGCCGATGATCGGAATTTTCATCCTGGGATTTTTTTTCACTTCGGCAATTAAACTCCAGTCGGCCGTTCCGGTATATAGCTGGCTCCGGGTACGGCCATGGATTACAAGAGCTTGAATTCCAACATCCTGGAGCCTTTCGGCAACTTCTACAATCGGCATGTCATCGTGGTCCCAACCGAGTCTGGTCTTGGCTGTCACCGGAAGCTGAACGGCCTTTACTACTTCGCCTGCCATCTTTACCATCTTCGGCAAGTCGCGTAACAATCCGGCGCCCGCACCTTTCCCTGCAATTTTTTTCATCGGGCATCCAAAATTGATATCGATGAAATCGGGTTGATATTGTTCGGCGACCTTTGCCGCTTCCGCCATTGAATCGATGTTGGATCCGTAAATCTGAATGGCCAATGGCCGGTCAAAATCAAAAATCGTCATCTTTCTCTTCGTGTGGGCCACGTCACGGATGAGCGCCTCTGAGGCAATAAATTCGGTATACATGACATCCGCACCGTACTTTTTACACAGGTAACGAAATGATTTATAGGTCACATCCTCCATGGGAGCCAAAAACAACGGGAGATTTCCTAAATCCAGATTTCCGATTTGCATTGAAATTTTTTTGCATTCCTGAACAGGACAAAGATAACCAATCAGATCGAATCACTCTTTGCATCCCGGAAGGATATGATAACTTTGCAGTTAAATACGAGAACAGGGAGATCTTTAAAAAACAATTACCATGAAATTTCTGCGCGACGCCAAACCTTTTACACAGCTGTTGTTTTCGATGATCGTCGTCCTGATGGGAGGAATTATCATCTCTCTGATAGGATTTTTAGGAATCTGGATTTATATGGGAGCCAGCATTGAAGTTATTTCCGGGATGCTTGCCAATATCAGCGACTCATCCAATATACCTCTGTTAAAGTTCTTTCAGGTACTGCAAACGCTTGGTATGTTTATTTTGCCACCACTAGTTATGGCCATTTTTCTCGATGATAAACCGGTACAATTTCTGAGGTTAGACATTAAGCCTTCCTGGATGATGATAGGCATTGTTTCACTTATCATTTTAGCAGGGGGTCCGGTAATTGAGTGGGTTTCGCTTGTCAACCAACATCTTGTGCTGCCCTCGTGGATGAGTTCGATAGAGGAGTGGATGCGTAATTCAGAGAACCAGGCCAACAAAATTACAGAGGCATTTCTGACTACCAAGAGCATCGGAGGACTGGTTGGAAATATTTTTATAGTGGCTGTACTTCCGGCCATTGGTGAGGAATTGTTATTCAGGGGACTCATCCAAAAGCTGATTAAAAACATGACAGGAAACAGCCATTGGGCGATCTGGATTACGGCTGCCTTGTTTAGTGCCTTGCACCTGCAGTTCTTTGGATTTCTTCCCCGCATGTTGCTCGGCGCATTGTTCGGTTATCTTCTTGAATGGACTGGTACTTTGTGGCTGCCAATCATTGCACATTTTATCAACAACGCAGCAGGGGTGATCATTTTCTATGTTACCGGGACGGGATTAGAGCCAGATAAGACTGATGCACCAATCTTCGGTGACAGTACCTTTTTATATGCGGTCTTTAGCGGCATTGTTCTGTGGTTTTTGCTCCGGTATCTGCGCTCGAAGCGCATCACTTTGAAAATCAGTCAATAAATTTGTTTCCAACTATTTTATGGCTAATTTTCATAGTTATGTCATTGAAAGCAAACAGTTATGAGACAGGAAATCGTTGAAAATATTCAAAATCCTGATCAGCTTGAGCAATTGTTCAGGATGAACCAACAGGCCTTTGCCCGATCGTTTTCTGAGATTTCGGATGAATACAATACAGATCTGGTTAGGTTCTGGAAAATTCGGTTGGCACAGGAGAAACTTTCAGAAACAGTCAGGTTCGTAAAAATGGATTTATATGTAGTGATCCTATTATCACTTTTCACCGGATTACTGGTAAAGTTGCCAGCTATTTTCCCGACAATTGACTTCCAGTCTTTTTTTGACAGAGAACTCTCAATCGTTGTCTTCAACGGACTGATACTTTACACTTTCTGGCAGAATAAGATCTTTGACAAGAAGAATATCCTGATTTACGGAATTGCTATTTTAGTCTTATTTCTGTATATCAATTTATTACCTTATCAACCTGGTGATTTTGACAAACTTGGAGATACCGTTAAGCTTGCCTTTATTCATTCACCTCTATTACTTTGGTGCATTTTTGGAATTGCCCATACATCCTTTGATTATAAAAATACTTCCAAAAGGATCGATTTTATCCGGTATAACGGGGAATTTATCGTCATGACGGGTTTAATTCTTATTGCAGGCGGGATTCTCACTGCCATGACTTTAGGATTGTTTTCAGTTATCAAAATAGATATTCTTAAATTTTACCAGCAAAATATTGTATTAATCGGTCTAGTTTCCGCACCCATCGTTTCTTCTTATTTATTGAGGTTGTATCCTGATATTACAAGCAAGATTGCTCCTGTCATTGCCAGGGTGTTTACGCCACTGGTGCTGATTTCGCTGGTTGTGTACCTGATTTCTATGGTTTTCTCAGAAGCTAAAATCCAGGAAGACAGGAATTTGCTTTTGATTTTTAATATTATGTTAATTGCGGTAATGGCACTAATTGTATTTTCAATCGCTGAACTGGATAGAAACAGTAAAAGAGATCTCAATGTATTCGTCCTTTTTTTATTGGCAGTATTAGCGATTGTAGTTAATGCGATTGCCTTATTTGCAATTATATCCAGACTCTCAGCCGGCTTCACCCCCAACAGAACAGTAGTTATCGGTTCAAATGTTCTGATATTTGTGAATCTTATTCTGATTGCAAAATGTTTATACCTCGCCTATTTTAAGGCTGCCAGCCTTGAAACTGTGGAAAACATGGTCGCAAAATATTTGACTGTTTACTTGGGCTGGACGATTTTTGTGATCTTCATACTCCCGTTAGTTTTTGGATTTAAGTGAGCGATCAAGCAGGCTTGGTAATAATGACAGAACTTTGTACTATATTTATGATTGCAATTGAGTTGCAATTATTTGGCAAATGTAATTAGCTATGGAAACAACTGAAAAAATCAATAGAATACTTGTTTGTGAAGATAATGAAGTGATTATTAAGGTCATAGAATACAAGTTGCGTCATGACGGATATATAGTTGAGATAGCCAAAGATGGGAATTCAGCAATTGAAAAGCTCAACCAAACAAACTACGACTTAATTTTAACAGATCTGCTTATGCCTTTTATAGGAGGGCTGGAACTTATTAACAAAATTCGGAACGAGTTAAAATCTAATGTTCCAATCATCGTTCTATCAGCCCTTGTCCAGGAAAATACTATTATTGAAGCCTTAAAATTGGGGGCGGATGATTACATTACAAAGCCTTTTAGCCCTAATGAATTGTCTCTTAGAGTCAAAAGGCTTTTAATAAGAAAATAACATGCGTCAAAAAGAGAATGCTTTGATTAAAATCATTGGTCTCTTGCTCGCTGCCACGATTAGTTTAACAGTTGTCGGGCAGAAAGGCCTGTCAGATTCTATTCCATCTGCTGAATTACTCCTCAAGGCAAGGGATGCCGCTTTCAATAACAGAAAAGTTGAAGCCAGACAATTATGCCGTCAAATTCTGTTACGGGATAGTACCTATTGGGACGCAGCCGTTTTAATGGGGAGAACTTATGCCTGGGATCAGAAATATGACTCCGCCAGAATTGTTCTTAAAAAAATTATTATGGCAGAACCAGGATATTACGATGCAGTAGATGCTCTTATTGACAATGAGTTATATTGTGGAAATAATCTGGAAGCCATAAAATATGCCGATCTCGGGTTGTCATCACATCCTAATGAGGCGTCATTTCTTTACAAAAAGGCCCGTGCATTAAATAACTCTGGAAATTCCCTCAAAGCTTCAGAGATTCTAAATCATATTATTTCAATAGATCCCACTGATAAGAAGGCTGTCGATTTATTACTTAGCATCAAGGAAAATAAAATGATCAACCAACTTAAGCTTAATTATTGGGCTGATTACTTCTCTGATCAGGATTCCTGGCAGTTCTTTTCAGCGGCCCTTGGCAGAAAGACTGCCAGATTCGGGACTGTAATTTTACGGTACAATAATGCAGAGCGTTTTTCAAAGGTTGGCCACCAGTTGGAGATTGACGCATATCCTACCCTTGCAAAATCGGTCTATTTATATTTCAACACAGGAATTTCCAATGCTACCAACTTTCCAATTTCCCGGCTTACATTAGAGCCATATTTCAAATTACCCAAGGGCTTCGAATTTTCTGCAGGTATTAGGTACATGAATTTCGATAAAACCCGGTTGGTGGCTATCGACTCAAATAAAGTGATTATTTATACTGGAACAATTGGAAAATACATAGGCAGTTATTGGATATCTGTTCGTCCTTACTTTATTTCGGGGAATAAGGCCTGGTCAAAATCCGTGAATCTGACTTTCCGTCGTTATCTTGATGATGCCGACAGCTATCTCTCATTAGTTTTGGGATCAGGTATTTCACCGGACGTTCAGCAGTATGCCTACGATCCAAATTACTTTCTTAAGTCAAATAAGATAACATTGGAATATCGCCAGAAAATGGCAAAACATTTCTTCCTCGACTTGGCAGGTGGTTTTGCGCGGGAGGAGATTCTTGCCGGGGTGAAGCATGACAAGTACTCAATTGATCTGGGTATTAGTTATCTATTTTGAAGCCGGGTAAATTCAAAATCGTACTATGAAGCTTTCAAGATTTTTTTTCCTCTTCATTTTTGCATTTGTTGTACAAAGTACGGTCTTCGCTATACCTTCAATTTCAGAATTGCCACAGGCAGTAATCCCCAGAGACACCCTGGTTCAGGCAGAAAAAAATAGCTTCCTGCCAATAATGTCTGAAACAAAGCACAATAGCGGCAATTCCTCCTTTTACAAAATCATTCTGTTTTATTACAACAAATCAAATATTCTCTTCCGCATCATTCTTTTTTTGAATCTGTTTTTCATTAGTTCAGCCATCATTCTTGTTTTTATGATTTTTATCAAAAGAGTAATGAGTGAATATGTGATTTACCGCGAAAAAAAATGCCGGGACAGGTATAGTACATATATTACCAGATGGATCTACGAGAAGGACGACAATGTTGTCCCAGAATCCCTGATTAAGGAATTGGAAAGCCCAATTTCCAGGAATGTTTTTACTTCAGAATTACTTTCTCTTCATGATAATTTATCTGGTGAAAGTGGAGAAAAACTCAAAGAGTTATTTATTCAGGCGGGATTAATAAAATATGCAATCCAAAAAACGCGTAGTTTTTATTGGCACGTCAAGGCTATGGGATTTAGGGAGTTAGCCCTGATGAAGATTAATACAGAGAATCCGCTGATCGCAAAATATTTGGACGCTAAGAATCTTGCGCTTCGTTTGGAAGCCTTGTTAGCTATGATCCAATTAAATCCGGAAGATCCCCTGATCTATTTTGACAATCCAAAAATCCAGTATACAGAATGGGGACAAATCAACGCACTGATTGCCCTGAAGAAGATCGGAAGTGTTCCTGATTTTGGGAATTTGATGCAAAGTTCAAACAAAAGTGCAGTGATTTTTGCACTGAAAATGGCTGGAATTTTTAAACAATTTGATACAGCTGAATTGGTTACACAAAGGCTTAACGATAGAGATGAGGAGATCAGAAGAGAGGCGATCATTACACTTGGGAAAATGGAATTACCTGACTCGAATTCTAATCTTATAGAAATTTTCCCCAACGAAAGCACAACTAATAAAGTCGAGATACTTCGAGCAATGATCTTGTCCGGAGACAACCAAAATGCTGCATTCTTTGAAAAAGCGCTTCTGCACGAGACAAACTTAAGTATCCGCATTCTTTCAGCAAAAGGATTGGTAAAGTTGGGTGAAGAAGGTTTAAAAATGCTTGATTCTATTATTTCTCAATCAGATACAAAACTAAAATTGATTATTATTCATGCTAAAGACAAAAGAATCTAATGTACGAGCTGATTAGAATACTCAATTCCCTGATTGAAAACGGAATATTCTTTATTGCCGTTATAATCTTTGCGACCTACATTGCGATGGCTGTTATTTCAGGATTTGAGATGATTAGTTATTTGCGTAAAAACAGTTTCGTCGACTATTCAGCCTTGCTTTCTTCTCCACTTGCGCCTTCAATTACAATCATTGCACCTGCCTACAATGAAGGGAACACTATAATCGATAATATCAGATCGTTATTGTCAATTCATTATACAGATTTTGAGGTTGTCATTGTGAATGATGGCAGTACAGATGATTCCCTCAGCAAAGTCATCGATTTTTATCAGCTCGAAAGAGTGGATTACCTCATCGATACTATCATCCCAACAAAACCTATCCGTGGTATTTATAAGTCCAGTAATATGGCATACAGCAAGTTGACTGTTATTGATAAGGTGAATGGGGGGAAAGCTGATTCTTTGAATACCGGCATAAATTTCACCAATAATCGATATTTTGCTACCATTGATGTAGATTGTATCCTTGATGAGGATGCAATATTAAAAATGATAAAACCATTTCTTGAGGACAACCGTTACCGGGTAATTGCTACCGGAGGGGTTATTCGCGTGGCTAATTCGTGCAAGGTAAAGGATGGGAAAATTGTTGAGATCAACTTGCCTGATAGTTTATTGGCACGTTTCCAGGTACTCGAATATACAAGGGCATTTTTAATGGGACGGATGGCCTGGAGCCGACTCAATGGCTTGCTTCTAATCTCAGGCGCATTCGGAATATTTGATCGAGAGATAGTCTTAAAAGCAGGAGGATATAATATTCATACTGTCGGCGAAGACATGGAACTGATTGTGAGAATGAGACGTTATATGATTGAAAATAATCTCAGTTATAAGGTCATATATATACCTGATCCTCTTTGTTGGACAGTAGTGCCAGAGAGTTTAAAAATTCTTTCCCGTCAGCGTAACCGATGGACACGAGGAACGATGGAAACATTGTTCAATCACATTACGTTGTTTTTTAATCCTAAATACGGCAATTTAGGAATGGTCGGACATCCATATTGGTTCTTTTTCGAGTGGTTGGCTCCTCTTATAGAATTTCTGGGAATTTGTTATTTTTTAATGGTGCTGGTATTGGGTAATCCTGATTGGCCTTTCTTCTACCTTTTACTCGGATTCACCTATCTTTTTGCGGTTGTCTATTCTTCTTTGGCTGTAGTTTTTGAGGAATTCACATTCGCAGTCTATAGACGAAAGCGTGATGTTCTAAGGCTAATACTCATCACACTAATTGAGCCACTTGTCTTTCATCCACTGACAATCTGGTTCTCACTCAAAGGAAACTACCATTATCTGACCGGAAATAGTTCCTGGGGGAAAATGGATAAAAAGGGATTCGGGGGCAAAAAAAAGAATAATTAGAATGGAAGAAAACAATTGATCGTATTTATATCTACCTTCGTTGATACAGGAATAAAATTGCATTTCAAAAGATTGTCTAACATCATAAAATTCAATAAAATATAGACACAAAGAATTAAGGAAATATAAAATATAGCGTTTAGCCGAATTCTGTGTCTGAAACCGACCAAATTTCAAATGTGAACAGAGATAGTAAGCAAAACGCCACGTGAAAGCGTGGTCGTTGCTTTACACTTGTTCACAGGGCTCTTGGTCGGGCCTCAGATACAGCGTAGGCAATCTGGCCACGCTGATTTTTTATAACGCTGTTGGGAACTGATTGATATACTCTAATTTTAAAACAAGTTTATCGAGACAGAATTTGAAGGAACAGGCATTGGACTTGCCAATGTCCACCGTATTATTTTAGGGCACGGAGGGCATATCTGGGCCGAAGCCGAACCAGACAAAGGGGCAACATTTTATTTTTCATTACCTAAAAATAAGGAACCGTGAAACATACAGGTGCTTTTTGGGCAGTTATAAACGAATTACCAACTTGATGTGAGGATCGTAATATGAAAAAAACGGAGAAATCGAAAGTCTTACTAAATGTTTTGTGTCTTGAAGATGAGTTGAAAGACGCCGAACTTTTAAATGAAATGCTTGTAGATGCAGGTTATCTGGTTAACATGGACATTGCTGCAGGAGAAAAAGGGTATCTCTCTTTCTTAAAGGGCAGGAACTATGACATTATACTTGCCGATTACACATTGCC
>DATCHD010000099.1:0-26428 GCA_036508555.1 Prolixibacteraceae bacterium | reverse complement strand
TAACAGCCAGACTTCTGCAACCTGTACTCCTCTCCCACTTCCTCCGCCTCCCGGGATCCGACTCCATTTTAATTTCAACTCGCCTGTTTTTGTTGCTTCAGGAGGTACGTCAAATTCTAAAAGCTTGTATGTCATATCCTTAGGGAGCATAGGATGAATTTCAAATTTGTCATTAGCAACTAACTTTATATCCGTCCTTCCCTCCGCACCATATACAATTCTTAGACGATATCTTGCATTTTTGTCTAGATTCTGATAAAACATTTCCAGCGGATAATCATGTAAAGTTTCTGCGTAAGTATAAGATGAAATAGGAACTTCCCTACGTACTGCCATACTTGTCATTGGTGCCTGCAAGAATGCAGGATCATCAGAATAATCAGAACCTGTAACAAGATGAGGTTGTGAACCTGACTTACCCAGATCATCATAAAAACCGCCTGCACCAGGATTGTTCCAGTTTAGTATTGTGTCAATCTTTTGCAAGCGTTCCCTTTCGTTTGGAAGTGAAACAATTTCAGAAAATTGTTTACGTAACCAGGGTGCATCATTCAAAGGGAAGTCAATTAGATCAAGATTAGCTCCACGACGAACTGCAATTGCCTGATATCGAGAGACACTTAGCTGCATATGAATACTTTGGAACAGGGCTTCAGCAAGTTCAAAAACACGAGCACGTGTAACTGATCCGGATTGCATTTCTGGTTTTGCAAGAGCTTTTTCAGCTTTAGCTATCGCCTCTAAACTTCCTGTTAATGGAGCCAGTTTAAGATATTCCTTTGCTTCTTCCTCCTGTGCAGTTTCCTGTATTAACCGGCTACGGATTGTTGCATCGTAATAAGCCCGGTAAAGGCCTTGTTGGAAACGCCAATTTAGTAACATCGAAGGTGTGGCATACCGTTCCAACTCTTGAAATTGAGAAAGGGTTACCTGTACGCCCAGGTTGTCCGCCAATGGGCCCCTCCAGTTGCGTTCCAGACTTAGTAGTCCCTGAGCAAAAGACTCTTCAACTCCGGTCCCTATAAAATACCTGCTATAATCACGAAGTATATCAGTGACATTTGCATCCGGATCCCAGCCTAAACCACTCCAGATAAATTTATTTACATCATCATTACAACCTTCTGAGTACGTAAGGAACCCATACTCTGCAATAGGCTGTAATCTTTTAAATATTTTTGTCTGATCTATCGGGCGAGGATTGATTGTCTCACGATTAAGAGTCGATATAAAGGCAAAGTCCCAATCCGGAACCGGATACTGAGCCCACATTGAATGGGTAATATCCGGATAGAAACGCATCTTATAGCGTTTAGGTACTTTTGCACGTAAATCATCCAGACTTTCTCTTTGTTGCGGACCGAATACAACTCCTTCCAGCCAAACCGGTTCTGTTTTCATTATTGCGTAAAACTCTTCCATCCATGCAGAATTAAAACCTTGTGGTGAAATCCACATTTTGGCACCGGGATGCAACTTTTGCAATTGTAAGGTTTGTTTTTCCAGCATTGGAAATAAAACTTTTGGTGCAGTATGTCCCGGATCCCCACCAGGAACGAACACTGCATCTACTTGTGGTAGCTGACGAAGCACTTCTCCCCATTCTTTTAAGGCTTTATCTTCAGTAGCTTTATCGCTATAGTCCTTTCCCATAGCAGGATACCATATCCAACATTCAATTCCATATTCTTTAGCCAACCTTGACATCTCGATCATCATTTTCATAGGATCCATGGGGAAGTGTGGACTATCCGCATCATCATCAGAAACGGGAGGGATCAATTCAATTGCATTAGTACCAAATACGACCAGGTCACGGATATATTGTTCCCACATCGGGACCGACCATGCATCATAAGCGTTCGTTTTTGGTCGATAGCCTAATTGATGGCCTCTCAAAGGATAACGAGGTGATGATGATATATCAATTTGATGCGAAAGAGAAACTGTACTTCTGGAATAATCCATCAATCGAAGTAGCCTGCCAGCTCCGAAAAGTACACCACGTGCATCATTTCCGGCCACTACAACCAATCCTGATTCAAGTGTAACAATTCTATATCCCTCAGGTTTTTCATTCCCTGTAACCTTAAGTTTTTCTGCCAGAACCGGAAACGCGCGAATCAAATCATTTCGTTGACCCAGTACAACTCCATTATTACCTTTTTCAGGTAATTTATTTGCAGTAGTCCAATTCACCCAGCTTCTCTTTTTAACTTCATCAAGCAACATTTCTGAAGCTTTCATTTCCGGACCACTCATTCCCGGCGGGAGGATAAGGACAGCAGAAGAAAGGTCAATCTGAGAATCCGTTGAAGTAATCCTTTCTATTTTATTCTGGGCCATAAGAGGTTGCATAGTGAAATAAAAAAATGCGACAATAATATAACTCAGTATTTTATTTAACATGGATTTAATTTTTATTTGTAAATGAAAATATAAGTTATGCTTCACTCTTTGAATACCTCCTGGTTGGGTGCCAGATCGAAGTCTGGCACCTTTTTTAGTTATTCCATGGACGGGAAATTATTTCTTGGCTGGCAGGAATACGATGTCGACAAGATCGGCCGTTTTGAAGAAGCCGGCGGCAAATTTCTTCACCTCCTCACGGGTAACCGAGGTGAGAATCTTTTCGAAATTCTCCGGTGCATCGTCGTTGATCTTATCCTGGTAGAAGCCGATCAGTGATCCCAACCAGTAGCTGTTGTGCAACTTGCTCTGTTCACGATCTTTCTGCAGATTTTTGATGACTTTATCCAGGTCTTCGGCCGTCGGACCGTTGGCAATAATCTTGTCAATTTCCTGGTAAATAATCGATTTGAGGTGAGCAGAACGCTCCGGTTCAGCATCAAACATCATCTGGATGGTCTTCTCGGCCCTTGGGAAATGGTCGCTGGTTGACCGCACGCTGACGCCATAAGTACCGCCTTCTTTTTCCCGAATTTCCTCGAGGTACCTGAGATTGAGCACTCCCTTAATAATATTGAGGAGCATATTAGACCGGGGGTCGAAGGCAGCCTGTTTGTTGTAATTCACAATCACAGTCGCCTTGTTGACCTGCATCGGGATCAATATCTGCTTTTCGGTTTTCCCTTTTGGCCCTTTCACATTGTTGTCCTTCCAATTTTCCTTGCGTGGAAGATCGGTGAGTGAACCGATGTATTTCTCCACCAGCGGCTTAACCGTGGCTTCATCCATATTTCCGACGATGAAGAAGGTAAAGTCGCCGGCATCTACGAGTCTTTCATGATAAATTTTCTCCATCTGTTCAATGGAAATTTCATCTATCAAGGCGGGAGTCATCAGTTTTGTACGAGGGTTATGACTGGTCAGTATCAGGTTCAGGGAGTCGCTCATGATTTTTTGAGGATTATTAGCCAATGTTGTAACCATACTAGCATATCGCGCCTTCAAAGTTTGGAAAGACTCTTTGTCGAATCGAGGTTTTTCGAATTGCAGGTAGAGCAGTTGTAACATCGTCTCAAAATCTTTTGGTGATGCCGATCCTGAAAAATTCTCATTCAGGTCTCCCAATGAAGCGTTCAGGCTCACATTCTTACCTGTCAACATTTTTTTTAAGGTCGTGGCATCGAAATCTCCAACTCCGAATTGCCCAAGGAACTGCGGCATCAACATGGCTGAGGCCAGTTGGTTAACAGGTAAAAGGGAGGTGCCTCCAGCACTGATGCCACGAAGGGCAACATTGTCCTTTTCATAATCCGCCTTGCGGAAAACTACTTTTGCATTGTTGGCAAGGGTCCATTCGACTGCCTTAAATTGTGGCAATGGTGTAGTCTTCACGATTGTTGATCCTTTTAAAGGCTTATTAATCAGACTCGAACTGACTTTCGTATCTTCATAAGGCTTGATATCTGATGATTCAACTTCCTTAAGAATGGCTAATGCTTCCGGTTCGGAAAGAAGCTTTGCATTCTCTTTATCCGGGCCCATCACGACGATGACCCTGTTTTCCGGAACAATCCACTCTTTTGCCTTGGCTGAGAGTTCCTCCGTCGTGACAGTAGGAAGAATCTTCTGAACAGCCTGCCAGTCGAAATCCATGGAAGTCAGCGGCTCGTTGGAGAGGAAATGTCCCTGGATATCATTTACATAATTATCGTTTTTAATCTTATCACGTTGTTTCCAGCGGGTCTCCGTTTGGGTAAGTAAATTACTCTTGGCGCGATCAACTTCGCCTTGAGTAAATCCATAACGTACAATACGTTGCGCTTCGGTATAGATGGCTTTCAAGGCTAAATCCTGCTGGTCAGGTTTTGCCGTAGCCGAGATGGCCGCGACATTATATCCTCTGACAAATCCACCAAATCCAACGCTTCCGCCGACAAACGGTGGAACTCCCTTTTGAAGTAATTCCTGGATTCGTTCGCCCATCATGGCGTTAAAAAGTTGTACTACGTACTGATCGCGGTAGTATTTCAAATCTTTGGCCTCGGGTTTCACTTCAGGATGTTTGATGTAGATGCTGATGGAATACTGGGATGATTCCTTGTCTTTCACCAGGACATAGCGGGTTTCCTTGTGGAATGGAACTTCAAAATCTGTGCGTGGCAATGGGTTCTGGACAGCTGGGATTGAGGTAAACTGAGCCTTTATTGACTTCTCGACATCATCGACATTGATGTCCCCAACAATTGCAATACACTGAAGATCTGTGCGATACCAATCATGGTAAAATTTGCGCAGCGTGTCATATTTGAAATGTTTGATGATTGCGGAATCGCCGATCACATCTCTCACCGCATATTTGGAATCCTTGAGGAGTACCGGGAAAAATGCCCGCTGCATCCTGAATTGAGCCGTGCGGCGTGTCCTCCATTCCTCCGTGATGACGCCACGTTCCGCGTCGATTTCCTTATCTGAGAGGGTCAGGTAATGCGACCAATCGTGCAAAACCAGCAGACACGAATCGATGAGTCCGGGAGCGGTGACAGGTACGTCGCTCAGGTTGTAAACGGTCTCAGTGAAAGCGGTATAGGCGTTGATGTTGCGGCCAAAAGCCACGCCATGCTTCTCGAGCGAGCTGATAATGCCTTTATCAGGGAAGCTTTTTGTTCCATTGAAAGCCATGTGCTCGAGGAAGTGCGCCAGACCGTTCTGGTTGTCGTTTTCGAGCAACGCGCCAACATTCTGGATGATGTAAAAACTGGCCCGTTCCTTCGGCTCTTCATTGTGCCGGATGTAATAGGTCAGTCCGTTCGGCAGTTTACCGATTCTGAAGGTCGGATCGGGAGCGATTGGCTGTGCAACCAATCCATTCGAATACGAAGAAAACAACAGGATGCCTAAGAAAGCTATCCCAAAGAATCTGTTCATTGTCATATGATTAAATTTAGATGCATAATTCAAGCTAAGAGACTAAATCATTACCAGGAAAGTTTAATATAAAGGTATTGTTTAATTTTTTCACTTAATGGATTAGTAATAGAAAAGCAAATATTATTACAGCTCATAAATTTTCACAGCAGCCAAATCCGAGGTGATTCTTTTCCCCAAAACCCAGATAGTACCCTGATCTGATCAGTGCCGGATCGGCCTGCAGCCTGAAACGCAACTGATAACCAATCAGTTTGTTCTGCCCGGCCGTCCCCGAATGGATGGTGATTCCTTTTTGTGTGACAGTTGACCTTAATTTGAACTTTCCTGGTAAGGATTGGAGGGGATAGTCGTAGCCATAGAGAATTTTATATTTTCTTTGAAGGTTTTCGTAAAAAAATTGAGCGTAATTGGGGTGCTCGGGAGAGAGGAAAAGTTCGTTTATTCTGCCATGAATCTTGACTGTCAGGTGCAGCGGAGACAAGGTGCGGAAGGACATTTTATCGGTAAAATCGGGATCCGCAAGGCGCTCGACCTTTTCGACGAGCAATGAAACCTGAGAAATTTTATCTCCCAGCAGGAAACATGCATCTTGAAAAACCGCCTTCACAAGTGGTATCAGGAAATCGTCCGGAATGGTGGAGAAAATCAATGCAATACGTTCACTCTGGATCGTGAGGCGGTCTCCTTCAATTTTCCGATCCTGGACCATCAGGTGGGAGAAGACAAAATTCCGGAAAGGCTCGTCTTTTTTGATATATCCCGTTGTTGCCAGATATGAATAAAGCTCGAAATCCTTGTTATTGAGCAGCTTATAAAACCACGATCCCAGTTCAAACTGATAGTTAACCGGCAAGATGTTGCGGAGTGGATCAACCAATTTGAGTGTGAGTTTGAAGCGCATTGTTATTAAGTGAAAAGTGTTCCGGTCCCTGAGCCTGTCGAAGGGCCAAGTGAGTTCCGGCGAAACCCTTCGACAGGCTCAGGGACCGGAACACTTATAAAGAGCTTATTCCGATGGTTGTGACAGTTCTGTCAACTTTCTTGATCATCCCCTGCAAAGCGCTACCGGGACCGACTTCGGTAAATGAGTCGGCGCCATCGGCCAGCATATTGCTGACAGTTTGGGCCCAGCGAACAGGTGCCGTCAGCTGGGCAATCAGGTTGGCCTTGATCGATGCCGGATCAGAAACCGGCAGAGCACTCACATTCTGATAGACCGGGCAGACCGGTTTCTGAAATTCGGTAGAGTTGATGGCTTCGGCCAATTCGGCACGTGCCGGTTCCATCAGCGGGGAGTGGAAAGCCCCGCCCACATTGAGTTTCAGAGCACGCTTGGCGCCAAGTTCGATCAGGCGGGCACAAGCCTTGTCGACCCCTTCGATCGAGCCGGAGATCACCAGCTGACCAGGACAATTGTAATTCGCCGGAACAACCACCTCAGCGATTTCCGAACAAACCTGCTCGACAACGGCATCCTCGACACCAAGGATAGCAGCCATGGTGGAGGGTTCCGCCTCGCAGGCTTTTTGCATGGCCATCGCCCGTTTAGATACGAGGCGCAACCCGTCTTCGAAAGAAAGTGCATTCGCGGCTACGAGGGCAGAAAATTCTCCCAGCGAGTGACCGGCAACCATATCGGGCCGAAAAGAGGATCCCATGGTTTTGGCCAAAAGAACGGAGTGCAGGAAGATAGCTGGCTGTGTGACCCGGGTTTGCTTCAGCTCTTCATCCGTTCCGTCGAACATAATATCAGTGATGTTAAATCCAAGAATTTCGTTGGCTTTCTCAAAAAGCAATTTAGCCTCCGGAGATTGTTTGTAGAGGTCTTTCCCCATTCCTACAAACTGGGCACCCTGGCCCGGAAAAACGTATGCCTTCATATAATTATAGTGTATCAAATTTTGGGGCAAAGATAATAATTACGACAGTTTGGAGCTTATCAGCCTGATAAACTCCTCCCTCGTTGCTACTTTTTCGAAAGCGCCGGTGAAATCGGAAGTTGTGGTAACAGAGTTCTGCTTTTCGATGCCACGCATGCACATGCACATGTGTTTGGCCTCAATAACTACCGCGACACCGAGCGGCGAAAGGGTCTTTTGAATGCATTCCTTGATCTGCAGGGTTAGCCTTTCCTGCACCTGCAGTCGCCGGGAGTAGGCCTCCACCACCCTGGCAATCTTGCTCAATCCGGTGATGTAGCCGTTGGGAATGTAGGCCACATGGGCCTTCCCAAAGAATGGCAACATGTGGTGCTCGCACAGTGAATAGATTTCGATATCCTTGACGATAACCATCTGACGGTAGTCCTCCTTGAACATGGCAGACCGCAATATCTCTTCCGGTTCCATGCTGTAACCCTGGGTCATAAATTGCATGGCCTTGGCAATCCGCAGCGGCGATTGGTTCAGTCCTTCGCGGGTCGGGTCCTCACCGATGAGTCCGATGATCTCTTTGTAGTGATCGGCCATCCTGGTTACTGTTTCCTTTGGATAATGCTCTATTTTCTGGTAACCGTCAGAATTCTTTCTGTGTAGGGAGAATTGCATGTTTTTAATTAAATTGAGTACAAATTAACAACTTTTATTAACTTTTTTCGCCAAAATAAGTATGAATATTAGTCGGAGGTACTATTAAGATGTATGAAATTTTACTTTTGTGCCACTGAATAAATCAGTTCAGTTTTTTGTCCATGAGAATTTTGTTTGTAGGTGCGACCTGTTTTGAACTTTACCAGTTTTTCGAGAATCTTATCGAAATAGATGGGGAAGGGAAGAATATCTTCCACTACAAATGGTATGACCTTGAAATTGACCTGCTTATCCCTGGTATCGGCATGACTTTTACGGCTTATCACCTGACCCGTGCACTCTATACTAACAAATATGATCTGGTCATCAATGCAGGCATCGCCGGGAGTTTCCGGGATGAACTTTCTATCGGGACGGTCGTCAACGTACAAAGTGAGCAAATCTGTGATTTAGGCATCGAAGAATGCCACTCGGTAACCTCGCTTTTTGAAGCCGGATTCATGCAGACTGATCAGTTTCCATTCGAGAAAGGAAAATTGATTAACCCACACCATTTCAAGGAATTAGAACTCACTTCCGTGGATGGTGTAACGGGAAATATCAGTCATGGTTCGCCTGAAAGTATCTCCAAAATCACCTGCGGCTTCCATCCTGATGTCGAATCGATGGAAGGTGCGGCAGTTTTCTATGTCTGTCTGCACGAGAAGGTACCTTTCCTTGAAATCCGGGCCATCTCCAATTTCGTTGAGGCGAGGGATACCACCAAATGGGACATCCCGCTGGCCATCGAAAATCTCACAGACGAGCTCTTCCGGTTCCTGCGCAAATTTGCCAAAATCAAACAGCTTTCCTGATGAATCTGACCCTGGGTTTCTCCACCTGTCCTAACGATACTTTTATCTTCGATGCGATGGTCAACGGAAGAATCGATACCGAAGGACTGCGGTTCAATTTGCATCTTGCTGATGTAGAAGAGCTTAATCAACTCGCTTTTGCTTCCACATTAGATATTTCCAAGGTCAGCTACCACGCCTTTGCCTATTTATCTGCTGCGTATCAGCTGCTTTCCGCCGGCAGTGCGCTGGGATTTAACAACGGTCCGCTGCTGATCAGTAAACATAAAAATTTTCCCGACGAGCTCGATGGACTCAAGATTGCCATTCCCGGAAAATTCACGACCGCGAATTTGCTTCTTTCGATAGCGTATCCCAAATTGCAGCACAAAAAGGAGTACCTTTTCTCTGATATCGAGGAGGTTATCCTATCCGGGGAAGCCGATGCTGGTGTGATAATCCACGAAAACAGGTTTACCTACCAGGCAAAAGGGCTGAAAAAAATCGTCGACCTGGGTGAATACTGGGATCAGTTAACTGGGTTGCCCATCCCATTGGGCGGCATCGTCGTGAAAAGGAGTCTGCCGCATGAGATTCGCCTGAGAATCAACAGAGTTCTCCGACGCAGTGTAGAATACGCAATGGCAAATCCCAATGACTCTCTTCCTTTCGTCAGGAAACACGCCCAATCGATGGATGAGTCTGTGATGCGAAGCCATATCGAACTGTATGTCAACGACTTCGCGGTAGATCTTGGAACCAAAGGCCGGGAAGCTATCACTGCCCTTTTCGACAAGGGTGTGAAAAAATCGCTCTTCCCTCCCCTGCAGCCCGACTGGGTACTTTAGATTTTTTGATGTAATTTTGTTGTAGCGAATCCGATATGGAAAAACTTTACAGACTTTACCGCGACAACATCAATGGGATCATCGCCACGCTGGTCATCCACCTGGTCGTGTGCGTTTCGCTGCTTTTTGCCCAGTTGAAAAATAATTGGCTCCTGCCTGAGCAGGCTCTCTTCCTGGATCTTTCAACTGAAATTGTCGAAGCTACCGTTCCGGTCCCTGAGCCTGTCGAAGGGCCCTTCGACAGGCTCAGGGACCGGAACGGATCCATGAATGCCTCCCAATCGGGCGGTCCCTCCTCTAACCGGGCGGTCAATCTGGGTTTAAGTGGCAACACTTCCGGGGATCCGTTCTTCGATAAGGAGTACGCCAAGGAGGTAGCGGCCGCCAAACAGCTTGAGAATGAGGTTAATAAAAATCTTGCCAAGAAAATTCCAGTGATCGGAGACATCCCCATGCCGGTGGCCAGCAATGAGGGGATGACGCGTGAGGAGGCCAAACGCTCGACTTTCAAAGGGAAATCGAATATTAAATACCTCGTAGGGAACCGTTATCACCTGCAACTGCCGATACCGGTTTATCTTGCACAAGGGGGTGGATCGGTTGTGGTGGATATTGTGGTGGACCGGAACGGGGAAGTCGTGAGTGCCATGCCTCGCGGAGGCGAAAATCTGAGTGATCCGACCATCCTGGCGTATGCCAAACAGGCGGCCGGGAAGACCGTTTTCAACCCTGATACCTCCGCACCCGAAAAACAAAAAGGAACGATCACGTATATCTTTGTCGCGCAGTAGCCTATGGCTTGGACGCTCCAACGGATTTGCAATCCGTTGGCAAAAGATTATCGCTATCCCTCGTTTGAAACGAGGGATCACAGTCCCGGAGTGTCCAATGTTTTGATTGTGTTAGGTAACACATGAAAATATTAAAATTAATGATATGAACTTCAACAATTTTACGATCAAGGCACAGGAGGCTGTGCAACAGGCTATCCAGGTTACTGCGGGAAATAACCAGCAGTCGGTCGAGCCGGCCCATCTTATGAAGGGCTTGTTGTCTGAAGCTGAAAATGTGACGGCTTTCCTGCTTCAGAAATCCGGCGTCAACATCAATTATTTCAACAAGGAGCTGGACCGCATCATTTCAGCCCTTCCCAAGGTGACTGGCGGGGAGCCCTATCTTTCATCCAATTCCAATTCCGCGATTCAAAAAGCCATTTCGCTCTCCCAAAAGATGGGAGATAAATTTGTTTCTGTCGAGCATTTGCTTGTGGCACTGTTGGAAACGGGTGATGTCGTGAGCAAGTTGATGAAAGAACAGGGTGTCGAGAAGAAAGGGCTGGAGGAGTCTATCCGCGAACTGAGAAAAGGGTCGAAAGTGGAGAGCCAGACGGCGGAAGACACTTTCAATTCGCTGAACCGTTTTGCTATCAACCTCAACGACGCCGCGAGATCCGGCAAACTGGACCCGGTGATCGGTCGGGACGAAGAGATCCGCCGGGTCCTTCAGATCCTCTCCCGCCGCACGAAAAATAATCCCATTCTGGTTGGTGAACCCGGCACTGGTAAAACGGCTATCGCGGAAGGTCTCGCCCAGCGGATCGTACGCGGAGACGTACCTGAAAACCTTCAGAGCAAACAAATATTCTCCCTAGACATGGGCGCTCTAATTGCCGGCGCGAAATACAAAGGAGAATTTGAGGAGCGGTTAAAATCTGTTATCCAGGAAGTTATACAAGCACAGGGTGATGTCATCCTCTTTATCGACGAGATCCATACGCTCGTGGGTGCGGGAAAAGGAGAAGGCGCCATGGACGCTGCCAACATTCTCAAACCCGCTCTCGCTCGTGGCGACCTGCGTGCCGTGGGAGCTACCACGTTGGGGGAATATCAGAAATTCTTCGAAAAAGACAAGGCCCTCGAGCGGCGTTTTCAGCTGGTGATGGTGGATGAGCCGGATACACAGTCGGCTATTTCCATTCTCCGCGGACTGAAAGAGCGGTACGAGAACCATCACAAAGTCCGGATCAAAGACGATGCCATCATTGCGGCCGTGGAGTTGTCGCAGCGATATATTACCGACCGGTTCCTTCCTGATAAGGCCATCGACCTGATGGATGAGGCGGCGGCCAAGTTAAGGATGGAGATGAATTCACTACCGGAAGAGCTCGACGAGATCGAACGCAAATTGTCCCAGTTAGAGATTGAAAGGGCTGCCATCAAACGCGAAAATGACAAGACCAAACTTTCCCGGTTGGAAGAAGAAATTGCCAATCTGAAGGAGGATCAGAAGAAATTCAGGGCAACCTGGCAGGCAGAGAAGGAACTTATTGAGGGCATACAGACCAAGAAGCAGGAGATTGAATCTTTGAAAATCCAGGCTGATCAGGCCGAAAGGCAGGGTGATTATGGTCTGGTGGCCGAGATTCGCTATGGAAAAATCAAGGAAGCCGAGACTGCCATTGCCGCTCTGCAGGAGCAGCTAAAAGCAAAACAAGGCGTTCATTCCCTTATCAAAGAGGAAGTTGACGCCGAAGATATCGCAGTCGTGGTGGCCAGATGGACCGGCATCCCCGTTTCCAGGATGTTGCAGAGTGAGCGGGAGAAACTGATTCATCTGGAAGCTGAATTGCACAAAAGAGTGATTGGCCAGGACGAAGCCATCGCTGCAGTTTCGGACGCAGTCAGACGTTCCAGGGCCGGACTGCAGGATGAAAAGCGTCCGATCGGATCCTTTATTTTCCTTGGGACGACCGGTGTCGGCAAGACCGAACTTGCCAAGGCTCTGGCTGAATATCTCTTCGACGATGAGAATATGCTAACACGTATTGACATGTCGGAATACCAGGAGAAATTTTCTGTCACCCGGCTGATCGGATCGCCTCCTGGCTATGTAGGATACGATGAAGGTGGTCAACTGACGGAGGCCGTGCGCCGTAAACCCTACTCTGTGCTGCTTTTCGACGAAATTGAGAAGGCTCACCCGGATGTCTTTAACATTTTACTACAGGTGCTGGACGATGGACGGCTCACCGACAACAAGGGACGAACTGTCAATTTCAAGAACACTATTATTATTATGACTTCCAATCTGGGTTCACACCTGATCCGGGAGCGGACGGAAAAGATGACAGATTCTAATCGTGCTGAAGCAACGGAAGATCTTCAGACCGAGCTGATGGAGCTGCTGAAACAGACCATACGCCCGGAATTTCTCAACCGCATCGATGAGGTGATTGTTTTCACGCCTTTGAATCGTAAGGAGATCCGCCAGATTGTGAAGCTGCAGTTTGACTTGGTGGAAGCCAGGCTGGAGAAGAGTGGTTTCAAGGCTACTATTTCTGAGGCAGCCATAGACTGGATTGCAGAAGCAGGTTTTGATCCACAATTCGGGGCACGCCCGGTTAAGCGGATGATGCAGAAATTTCTCCTCAACGACCTCTCCAAAGAAATTCTTGCGGGAAATATCAGCAAAGAAAGGGAGATAGTTGTGGATGTTAAGAATGATCACCTGGTTTTTGCCTGAAAAGCACTAATTTCGTGACCATAAAAATCTTTTATGATCGAAATTTGTGCATTGGCATCGGGCAGTAATGGGAATTGTTATTATATAGGAAATGAGGAAGAGGCGGTGCTGGTTGATGCGGGACTTTCTTACAAGCAGATAATCAAGCGGATGGAGTCAAAATCACTCGATCCGTCAAAGATCAAAGCCGTATTTATTACGCATGAACACGGAGATCATATCAGGGGTGTCAGGGTACTGGGAAAGAAACTGGACATCCCTGTTTACATGTCCAAAGGCACATATATAAAGGCTTTCCGCACCTGGAAACCTATCGCTTATCTCCCTGTGGAGAACAATGTACCCGTCGAAGTGAGCAATTTTAAGATTTTCCCTGTTTTGAAGAATCACGATGCCGCGGAACCTGTTTCCTACAGAATTGAGTACAACGACCGTAGCGTTGGGGTTTTTACAGATATCGGTTCGCCCTGCGACAATGTCAGGCATCATCTGAGTCAATGCCATGCCCTCTTTCTCGAGACCAATTATGACGTCCGGATGTTAATAGACGGGCCCTATCCTTATTATCTCAAAGTCAGGATCGACTCGGCAGTTGGCCATCTCTCTAATCTTCAGGCGTTTGAACTCCTAAAAGAGCATGCACATCCTGAATTGCAGTGCGTTTTTCTCAGTCATTTATCGGCCGAAAACAACCGTCCGGAGTTGGCGTACAGGGAGTTCCTGCCGTTTGTGGAAAAATTTGCCGTTATGCTGACAGACCGGCTTGCCGCGGCCGAAGTTTATACCCTCAACTAAGTATTCCCACGTCATGCGTCAACCGTCATGCGTCAACTAGCCGTACCAGCGACATCCATCATTCTTTAGTCGAAATTTTTTTATTATCTTTTCGGACTGAACAACATATCAAAATGAAATGAGAAAAATCGTGCTCCTTTTACTTGCAATACCCTTTATTCTAAGTGTTTCCATGGCTCAGAACAAGAAACCGGCTACCGCGGAAAATCCGCTGATGAAGCCTTTTACCACCCCATTTCAGGTTCCACCTTTCGGGGAAATCGCACTTGAACATTTTCTCCCGGCCATTGAAGCAGGCATCAAGGCCAACATGGCCGAGATTGATGCAATTGTGAACAACCCGGTAGCTCCCGATTTCAACAATACTATTCTGGCTTTTGACATTTCAGGCGATCAGCTTTCTGTCGCTTCCCGTATCTTTTCCAACCTGAACGGAGCCAACACCAATCCCGCGATGCAGAAGCTGGCGCGTGAGATTACGCCCAAACTCACCCGTCACCGCGACAATGTCTCGCTCAATCCCGGTCTCTTCAAGCGGATCAAAGCCGTTTATGACAAGAGAAACTCCATGGGACTGAATGCCCAGCAAATACGTGTCACCGAAAAATTCTACAAGGATTTCGAACGAAATGGCGCGAATCTTTCTCCCGAAAATCAGGCTAAATTGCGCCAGATCAACGAGGAGCTGTCCAAGACTGTGCTTCAATTCGGTGAGAACCTGTTAGCCGAAACCAATAAGAATTTCAAGCTGGTAGTCGATAAAAAAGAGGATCTCTCGGGCCTTTCGGCAGATTTGATAGATGCCGCGGCCAGCGAAGCTGCCAAGGACGGCCTTCCTGGTAAGTGGGTATTCACGCTGGCCAAGCCGAGTATGCTGCCATTCCTGACTTATGCCAACAACCGTGATCTGCGGGAAAAATTGTACCGCGGTTATTTTATGCGCGGCGATTATGGCAACAAATTCGACAACAAGGAGCTGATTAAAAAAATGGTTCTACTGCGGGATCAGAAGGCGAAATTATTGGGATTCAAGAACTTCGCCTCTTATGTCATCGATGAAAATATGGCTAAAACGCCCGAGGCGGTTTATCAGTTCCTGAACAAACTATTTGTTCCTTCCCTGGCCAGGGCAAAAAACGAGCTGAAAGATATGCAGGCGATCATTGACAAGGAAGGCGGAAAATTCAAATTGCAGTCCTGGGACTGGTGGTTTTACGCCGAAAAAGTCAGAAAAGCCAAATACAACCTCGACGAGGCCGAGTTGAAACCCTATTTCTCACTCGAAAATGTTCAGAAAGGGATGTTTTATGTGGCCAACAAACTTTATGGCATCACCTTTGAGAAGCGGAGTGATCTGCCGGTTTATCATCCTGAAGTGGTCGCTTATGAGGTGAAGGACAAGGACAAATCGCACCTGGCAGTGCTGTATATGGACTTTCATCCTCGTGATGGTAAGAGAGTCGGCGCCTGGTGCACGGGTTACGGAAGCCGGCAATACCGCAATGGTAAAAAGATCGATCCTATCATTTCGATGGTCATGAATTTTACACGTCCTACCGGGAATTCCCCGGCGTTGCTGAGTTTCGAGGAGGTGACCACTGCCTTCCATGAGTTTGGTCATGCCTTGCACAGTGTATTTGCCGACGGACCTTACGAACGCACTGCACGCGATGTACCGCGCGATTTCGTTGAATTGCCTTCTCAGGTGGATGAAAATTGGGCCTCCGAACCACAGGTACTGAAAGCCTATGCCAAACATTACCTAACTGGTAAGGTGATCCCGGATGCGCTGATCGATAAACTGGAGAAGAGCGCCCAGTTTAACCAGGGATTTATTACCACTGAATTGCTGGCTGCCTCCATACTGGATATGGATTATAATACAGCCTCAAATCCGGAAATCTCGGATGTAAGAGCTTTTGAGAAGAATTCTATGAAGAAAATCGGGCTGATTGACGAGATCCTACCGAGATACCGGAGCACCTATTTTCAGCATTCATTCAGCGGTGGTTATACTGCTGGATATTACGTATATACCTGGGCCGCAGTGCTCGACGCAGATGCATTCGATGCCTTTAAATCATCCGGCGATATTTTCAATCCTGTATTGGCTGCCAAATTCCGAGATCTGTTGACGAATTGCGGGACAGACGAGGGCATGGCCATCTACCGGAAATTCAGGGGGAAAGATCCGGACATCACACCTTTATTAAAGAAACGTGGATTAGAGTAGCATGAAAAAAATCAAACTGAAAATTCTCGGACTCTCCTATAGTCAGGATCAATCGGGTGCCTACGCCCTGGTGCTGGCCGAAACTGATGGAAACAGGCGAATACCTATTATCATCGGAGCCGTTGAAGCTCAGGCTATTGCTATTAATCTCGAGGGACTGAAACCTCCGAGACCCCTGACACATGATCTTTTTACTACGGTGCTTTCTACCTTTGACATTCAGATCACGGAAGTCTTCATTCATGCTTTTGAGGAGGGAATCTTCTATGCTGAGATGAAGATGACCGGCGAAAAAGGCAATTTCAGCATCGACTCCCGGACCTCGGATGCCATCGCACTTGCTTTGCGGAGCAGCTGCCCGATTTACACAACGGAGGAGGTAATGGGACAGACCGGCATCATCATTGATTTTGAGGATACCGAGGAGAAAGCAACCATCGAAAATACGCAGGGGGATCATTCCATCTATGACGAATTCAACCTCGACGAACTGAATGAGATGCTCGATAAGGCCATCCACGACGAAGAGTATGAAAAGGCGTCTGTTATCAGGGATGAGATCACCAAAAGAGGCGATGTCAGTCAGAATCCACCACCAGAATAATTATTTAGATGAAGCAATATTTAGACCTTCTGACTCACTTGCTTGAAAAAGGGAGCGACCGTCCGGACCGTACCGGAACGGGAACGATCAGCTGTTTTGGCTACCAGATGAGGTTCAATCTTGCAGAAGGTTTCCCTGTGATCACGACCAAAAAGCTTCACCTGAAATCGATCATTCATGAGCTACTTTGGTTCCTCAACGGAGACACTAACGTTAAATACCTGCAGGACAATGGAGTAAAAATCTGGAACGAGTGGGCCCGCGAAGATGGTGAACTCGGTCCGGTATATGGTCACCAGTGGCGCTCCTGGTCGGCCTCTGATGGCCGACAGATCGACCAGATCAGTCAGTTGATCGACCAGATCCGAACCAAACCCAATTCCCGGAGGTTGATTGTCAGCGCCTGGAATGTCGGAGAGCTTGATCAGATGGCCCTCCCACCCTGTCATTTGCTATTTCAGTTTTATGTTAATGATGGAAGACTCTCCTGCCAACTTTACCAGCGAAGTGCGGATGTTTTTTTAGGTGTACCGTTTAATATTGCTTCCTATGCATTGCTGACGATGATGGTGGCACAGGTCACCGGACTGAAACCAGGCGATTTTGTTCATACTTTCGGGGATGTGCACATTTACAACAACCATCTGGATCAGGTACGGCTGCAGCTTTCACGAGAGCCCTATCCGCTGCCGCAGATGAAAATCAATCCGGAGGTAAAAAGTATCTTTGATTTTAAATATGAAGATTTCAAACTAATTAATTACCAGGCACATCCACATATCAAGGGGGAGGTCTCTGTTTAGATTCTCAAAATAGCAAGGCCCTTCGACAGGCTCAGGGACCGGAGCTCAGGGACCGGGTGGTCTCCGGTCCCTGAGCCTGTCGAAGGGCCGCTATCCCTCGTTTGCAACGAGGGATAATAAGATGAGGATTAGCATGGTGATCCCTCGTTGCAAACGAGGGATAGCGGATTAATTATCAAGCGCAAACAATTTAAACATGATTATTTCAAATATTTCGATCATAGTCGCCATCGCCCAAAATTTTGCCATTGGGCTGAACAACGACCTTTTGTTTCATCTTCCCGATGACCTGAAACGCTTCAAGAAAATCACGTTAGGGAAGGCATTGATCATGGGCAGGCGGACATTTTTATCTCTTCCGAAAGGTCCGCTTCCCAACCGGAGAAATATCGTCATATCGGATGTTCCGGATGAGAATTTCCACGGATGTGAGACGGTCGGGTCTGTTGAGGAAGCAATAAAACTGGTTCAGAACGAGCCGGAAGCATTTATTATCGGAGGCGGGATGATTTACAAGCAGTTTTATCCCCTGGCAAGGAAACTTTATCTCACGCTTGTGCACAAGGATATGAATGCGGACATCTATTTCCCGGCCATTGATTTCAACGAATGGCAGGAAACGGCCCGCGAGGATCATTTTGACGAGGCTAATGATTTTGCCTATTCTTATCTGGATCTTGTAAGAAAATAGTTTTCAATCGTCCAGCACCAGCATTTTACCCAGGTTATCGAAACGGTTACTGTAGTCCTGCATGGAAATCCGAATCACCTCCAGGGCTTCCTCCCGATCGTAAATTGCTTCAATCACGGTATTTCCCTCTTCTCCCGGTATGTCTTTGTATGTTAGAAAATAGTGACGCAATCGGGTAATAATATGTTTGGGCACATCATTCAGCGAGTTAAAGTGGCCGTAAACAAAGTCGTTGTTCAGAACGGCGATGATCTGCTACCCCTCGTTTGCAACGAGGGGTTTAGTACCTCTACATCGCCTCCTCGTTGCAAACGAGGAGGAACAGCATTTATTCTGCTGACCCCTCGTTTGCAACGAGGGGTTTAGGCCTTAAAAACCCACTTGATCAATCTCTACAACACCCTCACATGAACCATAATTACTTGCTGAACTGAACAAATAATCTTCAGCACTTCCTACAATTAAAGCCCTAACAGGATTTTGGTGAACATAATCAATTTTTTGATCAATCAGTTCATTGGATTCAAGTTGAATTGCATGATACCCTTCTTGCCAAAATTTGTAAGTAGTAATCCGCTTATCATATTTGCCCGCATAAAAAAATTGGTCAAGCATCCAGACACGTCTGCTTTCAGGTTCTTCCAAGATTTTATGAAGAATAATTTTTGCCGTATGTTTTTTAAAGTCGCGTATAAAATCTGTCATCAGAATTGGCTCCTCTGTCCGGCAAACCAAATGAATATGGTTGCTCATCAGGCAAAAGGCATACAGTTTTAGGCCTTTGTGTTTTCTACAATATTCAAGGGAGTTAGCAATCTCAATTTTATAACTGGCACGTGAAAAGACATCGATCCATTCTACTATGGTGAATGTGAGAAAGCGTACAGCATGTTGGTCATGTATAATATAGCTATCGGCAGACATCTTGAAAATTTGTAAATTAAATTTATTCATCGTACGGCCTCCTCGTTGCAAACGAGGAGGAGCAGCGCAGCATTTATACTCGCTACCCCTCGTTTGCAACGAGGGGTCAAAACCTCCACATCGCCTCCTCGTTGCAAACGAGGAGGAGCAGCTTGCAAACGAGGAGGAGCAGCAGGAGCAGCAGGAGCAGCATTTTACGTGCCCCATCCCTGGCGGTCCAGACTTCGGTATTGGATAGCCTCCGCCAGATGCTCCGGTTTAATAAGATCCGCACCTTCCAGGTCGGCGATGGTGCGGGACACTTTTAGGATTCTGTCGTACGCCCTGGCCGAGAGCCCCAGTTTCGTCATGGCGGTTCTCAGGATGGCCTCCCCGGCCCGATCCAGCGAGCAATAAAGGTGCATCAGCCTGGTGCTCATCTGGGCGTTGCAGTAAATATCGGTCTCTTCGAAACGGAGCCGCTGAATCTCGCGGGCTGCTATCACACGGTTACGGATGGCCTCACTCGATTCGCCCTGCCTCATGTCAGACAGTTTACTGAAAGGCACCGGAACTACTTCCAGGTGAATATCGATGCGGTCGAGCAGGGGTCCGGAAATCCTGTTCAGGTATTTCTGAACTACACCCGGGGCGCAGACACAATCCTTGTCGGGGTGGTTGTAAAATCCGCACGGGCATGGGTTCATGGAGGCTACAAGAATAAATGAAGAAGGAAATTCGACCGAGCATTTGGCTCTGGAAACGGTGATCGTTCGATCTTCAATTGGTTGTCTCAGCACCTCCAGCACCGACCTTTTGAACTCAGGCAGCTCATCCAGGAACAACACGCCGTTGTGGGCCAGGGAAATTTCGCCCGGTTGTGGATTACTACCCCCGCCGACCAAGGCGGAATTTGAAATTGTATGATGTGGACTACGAAAGGGCCGGTTAACCATCAGCGAGGTTTTCTGTTCGATCTTCCCGGCTACCGAATGAATTTTGGTTGTTTCGAGGGCTTCCCTGAGCGTGAAAGGCGGCAATATCGTTGGCACTATTTTAATTTAATCAAATATTTATTTTGAATAGAATTATTCCCGGCTTAAATTCGTTATTCTCCTTTTTTTGCCTTAACTTGTAAATACGTTCTTTTGTCGGGACTTTTTGAAATCAAGATTGTGACCCCTGAGTGACTCCTCGTTGCTTGGGGGTTTTTGTTGTAAAATGCAGATTTATTAATTTGTACAAATTCTAAATAACATCCATGTATCAATTGTTCAGATAGTTGTAAATTTTAGCTTTCCGAAATTTCCTTTTCATTAAAAAAATTATTTGTATAATGTGTTAGTAACGAACTTAACAGAAAGGATAGGTGTATCATCGGTGGAAAATCGCGCAAGTCCGGACAAGTTTCAAAAAAACTTATCCAAAGGTTAAAAGCCGGGCTATTAGAAAAGGAAAAGATTAATGAGAAAAAGAATTCCATAAAAACATTAAAAGAGAGTATCTATGACAAACCTTTCGAAATATAGCCAACGACCGGATGAAATAGACACTACCAAAGTTGAAATAAACGGCCTTTTTGATCTAATTGCTGAACCGGAAAAACAATTGGAGTCTATCAAGAATGCCATTTTAATACGAATAGCAAAAACCAATGAGCAAATATTCTACATCGGGGAATTGCTCTACTTTGCTAAAAGGGTTTGTTTACAAGAAAAGAGGAGTTTCCAAGAATGGATTGAAAATAACTTTGATTTCAGTTACGAATCATCCAAGAATTTTATGCATGTCCATTCTCATTGTATGGGGTTTAAGGAATTGGCTCTAAAGATCCCAACAAGCGTACTTTATAAAATTGCTGCTCCAAGTACACCGGGGGAATTTGTAGAATTCTTGAATGAGGAGGTCAATTTGGAAAAAATGACAAATGGTAGTTTTAAAATTCTACGTCAGAAATACAATGAAGGAGGATTAAAAGCATTGGAACCATATAAAGATAAAATTGGTCGTGGGAACTCCCTTCTTCAGCAAACCCGGCTGACTCTTTCCATAGTGAGTAAATCATTGAACACCTTACATGATCTTAAGAAAAAATTAAGACTTGAGACTGTTTTGAATGAATCCCCAATTATGTCAGAAGAGGCTATGGGTATAAAACAAGAATTATTTGAAGCCGTTGAGGAGGCTATAAACATCATTTATTCAGCCAAAGAGAAACATGAAAAATTGGTAAGTGAAATTAAAAGTGAAATGAAAAGATTGATAAGGTAAAATTTACTTTTCGGTAAAATTTACCTTTTACCCTATCCTGCCCGGTACTTCCTCAGTACCGGGCCTTTTGTTCTAAGGAGACAATATAGACTTTTTTATAAATTTTTTTATAAAAGATTTTAAGATTAAGAAAACCGCTGATAAGTCCATAAATATCACTGGATTAGAGAGTTGGCCTAAAAAAATCTAAAAATAAATTGGGAAAAATTTTTAAATTGGAATTATTCTATTTAACTTTACGGTGAAATAACCCCCCTCTATCATGCAATCACTTAGATCATTACGTTTATCACGTGGGCTTCGCCTTGTAGATTTGGAACTTAGCTTAGGAATCAGCAATGGACATTTATCTGAAATGGAAAGAGGTTTTTACAGCCCTAACACCCTCACCCGGCGCAGGATTGAGAGCTTTTTCGGGGAGCCGATCAACTGGATGGACGTCAGCAACTTGAAAACCGTTCCAAAGTTCCCAAGCAGATGGGTGGATGCTGAAACCTCGTTCAGGTCGATGATCCGCATGGTCGCCGGCCTCCCGGAGGAGGAGAAACGGGAGTTCACAATAACAGCCGTAAAACAATTGCGGAAGCTGCTGAGATAACCACTTTTGATAAGGTTAGGCACATTTATTTCCGAAAGTTATAGAAATGTACCATTAGAAATATTAATCAATTAAAACACATGTAAAATGACAAATCTAAAGAATGCTTCTTTAAAAATCTTTAAAAGTGGGTACCTCGGCGGTCCGGAATTGAGGACAAATGTCGTTGTGGCCCCAATGCTTCCAAATGTAGGGGAAGAACCAAAGGAACAGACCCCGGACTATTTCAACCAACGAAACCAGATTGAGAACTTCCCAGGACTCTTGCCGAATGATTTTTCAATTGGCTTATCTGAACTAACAGCAAGGCGAGTTCACTCAGCTGACCGCTATGTAGTGCCTCCAATGTTTGCGGCAGGAATTGACCCGAATACCTGTTTTGATTGCGATTAATAACCTTAAAAATTAAATACCATGGGAAGTAAACGACGTTATCAACCAATCGGAAAGTATCCGATTTACAGCAAAGAATTTGACAGATTGCGTATGGGCTCAGAGATTTTAAACCCTGACAGTCGACCAAACATCAGAACAATTTTCTGGGACAAAGACACTTTACAAGCTCAGATTGTAAAGATCATCGCCGATTTCAAACCTTTAGCACAAGCAAAGTTGGAAGCCTTGGAACGCAAATTTCAAGAGCTTCAAAAGGATTGCAGAAATCAGGGTAAAGAAATCCCAACTGAAATGCCCGTCAGCCTCCAAAACGAAAAGTATAAAATGGAGGCAAGTCAGGATGTTTTGGAAGAGGAATTGGAATTGATTCAAGAACGGTTGAAATCCTACACGGACAAAGTGGAGAAGGTGAAAAATGAGGATATGCTCCGTTGGGGTTTACAATGTCGCTCAAAAAATCACGGTTTTCACCAACCGAATGACAAGTTGGTAGATGTAATGGCTGTTCTGGATGGACAGCGGGTTAGTATGTGTCCAGAAGGTTTGCTAATCATTGATGATGAGGCAAGTATCTATAATACTATGAGTGTTGCAGATTACAGGAAGCTCAGTAAAATTTGGCATCAGGACAGGATTAACGCTGATGCAGAACTTTTAAAAATAATGCAGAAAACTGCAAAGGAGAACGGCGAAGAAAAACCTTTTGCAACAGGCAGGTCAATGAGTTCTACCGTTGATAAAGCAGGGTTACCAAAGTTTCCAGCGTGGGCAAAACATTATTCAATGAGCGTCATAAAAGAAGTTGAAGAAGAACAACCAATGAAGAGGCTTCCAAAGTACAGCAACTCAAAGGCAAAATAGCATTTTTCACTCAGAATGCCCGGAGGCTAACTGGGTGTCCAATTGGCAGTTAGTTATTCGTTGAAAGAGAGGTTGACGGTTTTTGGGATTTTTACTTGCCCAATCGAAAAAAATTGAATGCCTCTCTTTCTTTAAAATATTGATTTTTGGAGTTTTTGTGTCGGGCATAGGGAGCTGGTTTTGGTTACCTCCTTTTCCAGTTCCCTTTTTTTTGGTAATACCCTGATTTGATAAATTTTACAATTAATAATTTAATAACATGAGTACAGGCAAAATTAAATTTTACGCACAAGAGAAATTTTACGGTTTCGTAATTGATGATGAGACAAAACAAGATTTTTACTTCAACGGTTTCGATCTTCAAAACCAGAATGTTGAATCAGATGATAAGGTTCAATTTGAAATTGAGAAATCAAAACAGCGACCCGGCTCCTTTTGTGCCGTGAATGTCCGTCTGATTGAAAGCAATGAAAAAGACTAATGATACCCGGCTTGTTACAGACCTGAAATATGCATTATCAGACAGGTTTCCGCTTGATTCACAAATTCAGGAAGTAAAAGCCAAAATTGATTCAGCTCAAAAGAACATTAGTGAGTGCCGGGAAACTATTGAATTTTGGCAAAAGTTAAGACTGAAAAAACAGATACTTTGTAATTAATCTGAAATGAAAAATATATCAGAATTTGGGACAGAGTATAAACGGCTTGTGATAATGTCAAAGCGGAAATCACCGCACCGGATTTTGCTTTTAACAAATGATCCGGATATCTGGCTTTTGGATATGGTGGAGTATGTCCATGTAACAGGCGAAATCGTGGAGAATGTCGGGTACCTGAGTAAAGATATACCCAAATTAATTGAACTGCGTCAAAGGCAGGGATATGATGTTTTACAGCGTACAAAGCTGAATGGAAAATTATTTGTATAATAACACAGGCAGGGGATGGGTTTGTACAAACCTTGGTGTTTATTCCGTTTTCACCAAATCCCCTGTTTTTTTCAAACGGAAGTTAAACAATTTTAAAAACGGAAATGATGGAACGAACGAAAAGAGTAAAAGTAAATGATGATGAACATTTCATAGAAAGAAAGATTTTAATTGCGATGGCAACGAATACGGATTATTTAAAACAAATCCGTCCGGTGTTTGATCTAAAGTATATTGAATCCCCCACTGCGAAACGAATGGCTTCATGGTGTATTGCCTATTTTGATGAATATGGAGAAGCTCCAAATAAACAGATTGAAGACATATTTTGGAAGGATAAAGTTAAAACATTATCAAAAGATTTAGCAGAGGAGATTGAATTGGATATCCTGCCCTCACTTGTAGAGGAATATCAAACCAAAGGAGTTGATCAATATTTGGTAAATAAGACTATCAAATATTTTAAAGGGCGTCAGGCTACAATATTGGTTGATCAATTACAAGCTTTTGTACAAGCAGAAGATTTAGACTCTTTTAACAGTATCAGAAGTGATTTTAAACCTTTACAAACTAACATTTCAGAGGATAAAAAACTTAATGCCTGTGATTTATATAACATGGAAATTAAACCTGTAAATTGGCTTATAACAGACCTTTTACCTAAAGGACTAACCATTTTTGGAGGAAAGTCAAAACTGGGAAAATCCTTTTTTATGTTAAACCTAATGATAAACCTTGCACAAGGGAAATGGATGTTTTCAGATGATTCAGGAACAGGTTTTAAAGGTTCACGAGGGGCAATACTTTATTTATCATTGGAGGATCCAAAAGATCGTTTTATAAAACGGATGCGAGATATTGAACCAGAACCTAATTTGGAAGCATTGAAGAATCTTGATGTTCGGTTTGAGTGGGATAAACTTTATAGCGGAGGTTTAGAGGCTATTAAAACATGGTTGGAGGAATCGAAGAAAGAGAAGAAGAGGCCAAAACTGGTGGTAATTGATACCATTGCCAAAATATGGAATAAAAAAGTAGGAACCAGCGGAGGTAATTTATATGCAGAGGAATACCAAATTTATAGTCCGTTGGCTGATTTGGCTCACAAATATGATATAGCAATCATATTGATTACTCATACAACAAAAAATCAGGCATCGGATATATTCGATGAAATTCTTGGAGGAGCAGGCACAGCAGCATCAGCCGACAATCTTATGATTTTAAGAAGAACCACGGAAAACAAACGCCAGTTATCTATTCGCAGTAAGGATATGAATGAAAAACATTTGTTGTTTGATGTTACGGAGGAAGGCTCAAACTGGTTTTGTTTGGGAGAAGCTGGAGAGGTACAAAAAACAACACATCAACAAGCTATTTATGATTTTCTTAAAATAAACGGAGCTATGAGTGTACAGGAAATCATAAAAGCTGCTAAGGATAAAGAAATTGATGTATCCCCAAATTCAATTAATACCTTACTTCCTAAAATGGTAATGAATAATAAATTGGAACAAAAAAACGGAAAGTATGGAAAGTATAGTATTGCAGGAACCCGGACTAAAGGGCTTGATTTTGGTGTTTCTAATAAATTAAATAGAAAGTGAGCCTAAAAAAGCCATATAAACCGTATAAACCGTATAACTTTAATATATATGGTATATATAGTTTATATGGTATATATAATAAGCGAAAGATATATGATATATACGATTTATATAGTTATTTAAAGAGTATTTTCCAAAATAAAGCAATAAAGTTGCTCCAAAGAAATAAATATTAATCTGCTCCAATCCAGTAAAACGGAGTAAGGCATAAAAACAATTTAAGTTATGGCCAGAGTTTGTTTAATTTGTAGTCAAACAAATCGTTTAACTTATGAACGGCAATATTTGCAGGGTACACCAATATCCAGAATAGCCAATGACCTTGGAGTGAGTGCTGATTGCGTAAATAATCACATGTCAAATCATCTATCCAGACAACTCAGTACTGCAATGGCAAAGAAAGAACTTGACGGCAGTATTGATATGCTTTCCGAGATTGACCAGATTATTAAGGACACCAAAACAATTTTTAAACGGAACTTTGAAAAACAGGCTGATGTTACTGCTTTGAAGGCTCTGGACAGTCAGCGATCGACATTGGAACTGCTTTGCAAAATATCGGCATACTTGCACGAAACCAAGCTTTTGGAACTCCAAGAAGCACAAGCCGGGGAAAGCCGGGAAAGTGAATCAGACTACGCAGCAAAACTCGCCGTGCTGACCATTCCC
>DATCHD010000098.1:0-48660 GCA_036508555.1 Prolixibacteraceae bacterium | reverse complement strand
AACTTCTCCGTTAGGAATATCGGTAACAAAAAGGCCTGGAGACCTCTTCCTACCGGGGATGGTCAAACATTGACACTGCGTGCACAAACCAATGGCTCTTATTACCAATCGTATAGTTTCTCCTTTACCGAACCATGGCTGGGAGGAAAGAAACCCAACTCATTCACCTTCTCTGTCTACTATTCCAAACAAACCAGCGGCAACAGTGACTACAATTACGGTGGCAGCAGTATGTACGATCCTTATGGCAGCCAATATGGTAGCCAATACGGCAGCCAGTACGGTAGCCAATACAATCAGTACAATTATGATATTACCGAGAAAATGGGCGTAGTCGGTGCATCACTTGGATTGGGATATCGTCTGAAGAGGCCTGATAATTATTTTACACTTTACCACGAATTATCATTTCAACGCTATATCTTGGATAACTGGAAGTATTTCATCTTCCAGAACGGTACTTCCAATACCCTGGCCTTCAAAACTGTCTTCGGAAGAAACTCGACCGATAGTCCGCTGTACACCCGCAGGGGGTCCAACTTCTCGGTATCGGTAGCGCTTACACCGCCATTTTCCTTGTTTTCAAACAAGGACTACAGCAGTACCACCCTTACTCCGGAAGAAAGATTCAAATTTGTGGAGTACCATAAATGGTCGTTTAAGGCAGATATCTTTACGCCTTTGCAGGCTAAGACAGATGCCAAACTGATTCTGCGGACGAAATTTGAAACCGGTATCCTGGGTTACTACAACAAAAACCTGCGCTCGCCTTTCGAATCCTTCAAACTCGGGGGTGATGGTATGTCGGGGTACAATTCTTACGGAAGTGAATACATCGGATTACGGGGTTATGAAAACAACTCACTGACTCCTGGGAACGGGGGTAATATCTATGAGAAAATTACCATGGAACTCCGGTATCCGGTCACTTTGTCTCAATCTGCAACCATCTATGGACTAGGCTTCCTGGAAGCAGGTAATGCATGGTACGACTTTGCTGATTATAATCCATTCAGCATCAAGCGTTCAGCTGGTCTTGGCGTCAGGATCTTCCTGCCAATGTTTGGTCTGATGGGATTTGACTGGGGATACGGATTCGACGATGGTTATACCAAGGGAACAGGCGGCAGTCAGTTCCACTTTATCATGGGACAACAATTTTAAAATTTGGTCTGAATTTTGTTAAAATATTAATAAAACTGATTAAGATGAAAAAATTAATATTTATCGGAATTTTTGTATTAGCCTGTTTGACAACAAGTTTTGCTCAGAAATATGCGTATGTCGACACGGATTTTATTCTTGGAAAGCTTCCTGCCTATGTTGCAGCGCAGGAACAACTGGACAAACTTTCGCAAAAATACCAGAAGGAACTCGAAACGCTTCATTCGGAACTTGACCAGATTTACAAGGACTATCAGGCTGAAGTGGTCCTGCTTTCCCAGGATATAAAGAAGAAAAGGGAAGAGCAGATTGTCAACAAAGAGAAAGAATACAAGAAACTACAGCGTCAGTATTTCGGTCCGGAAGGCGATCTGGCCAAGAAGAAGGAATCGTTGGTCAAACCCGTTCAGGATGATGTTTTTAATGCCATTCAGGCCATTGCCGAGCAGGGAGCTTATTCGATTATCTTTGACAAGGCAGGGAGTATGACGATGATTTACACCAATCCGAAGTTCGACTTAAGTGATCAAGTGTTACAAAAGCTTGGATATAAAAATTAATATTATAAATTTGCCGCATAAAAATTAAATCAGATCGATCATGAGACATTTATTAAGTGTTATAACTTTTTCTCTCCTTCTCTTTGTTGGAGCTTCTGCTTCTGCTCAAACGTTAAAATTCGGTCACATCGACTTTCAGGGTTTGATTTCGACTATGCCAGAACGTGATGTCGCTCAAAAGGCGATGGCTAAAATGCAGACTGATCTGGAGTCACAGTTGGCTGTTATGCAAAAGGAGTACCAGACGAAAGGACAGGAATATGTTGCACTGGTAAAACAGCCCAATGTTACTGACGCTATCCGCCAGGCCAAGGAAGCAGACATTCAGAGTTTGCAGGAGAGAATTTCTACTTTCCAGACGCAGGCTCAGGAAAATCTTCAAAAGGAAGAAACCAAACAATTCCAGCCTATCGTTGAGAAGGCCAAAAAGGCTGTTGCAGAGGTTGCTAAAGAACAGGGAATGTTGTATGTTTTCGAAGTTAACAGTGTATTATATTTCAACGCTGCCATTTCTACCGACATGATGCCCCTCGTTAAAACAAAACTTGGTTTGAAGTAATACCCTTCAAATAGTATAAAAAAGAAGCCGTCTCAGATACAAAATGAGTCGGCTTCTTTTTTTGTATCTTTGGCTGATCACTTCATTCGACAATTATGCCTGAGAAATACCAGCCAATCGGCGTCTTTGATTCAGGATACGGCGGACTGACGGTTTTCAAAGAGTTACTCCGCAAATTGCCTCAATATGATTACATCTACTTGGGCGACAATGCCCGGAATCCGTATGGGACCCGATCATTTGAGGTAGTTTTCGAGTATACCTGGCAGTCCGTCAGGCATCTTTTTGAGCAGGGCTGTCACTTGGTTGTACTGGCCTGCAACACCGCTTCTGCCAAGGCACTCCGAAATATTCAGCAAATAGAGTTACCGCGAAGTTATCCTACCAGACGGGTGCTCGGTGTAATCAGACCCAGTGTGGAGATGATTCCGGGAATGACGAAAACGGGTCATGTTGGCGTGTTGGGAACTACCGGGACGGTCGTCTCTGAATCATACCCCATGGAGATTGCCAAAATATCACCTGACAGCCCGATTACGGTCGTTCAGGAGGCTTGTCCGATGTGGGTGCCTATCGTGGAAAATAATCTGATAGAGAGCCCGGGCACGGCCTTGTTCGTAGAGCAGAATCTTGCAAATCTTTTTGCCCGGGATCCTCAGATCGATACCATCATTCTTGGCTGCACACATTACCCATTATTGTCAGAAGTGATCAGGAAATATTTGCCGGAAGGAGTCGTCCTGCTAAAACAGGGGCCGGTCATTGCAGCTAAACTGGAAGATTATCTGTACCGGCATCCCGAGATTGAGATGAATTGTTCCAAATCGGGCCGCCGGGACTTTTTTACCACCGAATCTCCTGGAAATTTTGATCAGCTGGCGAAATTGTTCCTTGGACAAGAGGTCCGCTCGCAGCATGTAAAATTAGGCTAGGACGTCATTGCGGGCTTGACCCGCAATCCCATGATTGTTCCGGTCCCTGAGCGCAGTCGAAGGGCCCTTCGACTGCGCTCAGGGACCGGAACAAGTTTTCCATAACTTCTTTGTTGACTTCCAATACTTCAAGATATCTTAATTGAGATAATGTCCTGATTTTGTTATGGTTAGGGTAGGCGATTTTGTAATAGATGTCTCCATTCAGGTAATCAGTCAGGAAGCGAACCGCCTGTTCCCAAACCATGTAGCGGCAAGAGTATACCAGATTTTCTATTTCAAGAGTTGTTAAGAATCTACTGCTTTCAGTTAGATAACCTTGCGTGAATGCCTCAAAATAACTTGTCTGAAAGCATATTTTGTTTACATCAGCCTCATCTTCGGCGGCACTGTTCCCCAGCGTACGGATCGCATCTCCAAAATCAAATAGAATGCTCCCGGGCATGATGGTGTCCAGATCAATGATGCAGAGGATGTTGTTGTCCTCATCGAAGAGTATGTTGTTGATCTTGGTGTCATTATGGGTGATGCGGCGGGGTAGTTCGCCATCGTCCAGCCAGGTTTGCAGTCTCAGCATCTCCTCTTTTCTTGTCAGCAGCTGATCTACAACGGACTGCATCTCATTTAGTCTGTCCGCTTTGTTGGAAGCTATTGCATCCGAAAATTGCTGAAAACGAAATTTGCCGTTGTGAAAATTGGGGATGGTGTCAATGAGTCCTGCAGGGTCGAGATCGGACAGCTGCCGTTGAAAGTGTCCGAAGGCTTTTCCTGCGCTGAAGGCCTGATCGGGACTGGTCACCTCTTCCATGCCGTGTGAATCGCGGATAAAGAGGAAGAGCGTCCAGTAATTACCATGATCGTCCTGTACATAATATTTGCCGTCAGCAGTCGGGAGATAGGTCATCACCTTCCTGTCAATTTCTGTTTCACCGGCGGACTTCAGTTGGGCACGAACGTGGTTGGTGGCGAGCAGGATGTTGTTTAACATTCCGGGTACGTCCTTGAAAACCATGTGATTTTTGCGTTGAAGGATGTAGTCGGGAAGGTTGCCGCCAACGGTCCGGATGAGAAAAGTATCGTTGATATGGCCATGACCGAAGGGTTTCCATTCAGCCACTTGGTCTGTTCGACCAAATAAATCTAAAAACTGCTTGATCTGCTGATCATTCATATCTCATGTCTCATGCCAATTATATCCCTCGTTTGCAATCTCCCAATTATATCCCTCGTTTGCAACGAGGGATCATAATGTCCTCCCTCGTTGCAAACGAGGGAGAGCGGTAAAGCTCAGGGATCGGTTTCTACCAAAGCTGTGATGGGTAGACTCCTTCTGCAATGAGCTGAGCGATCCGGCCCTTCACGATTGGTTTATCCTCGATATAGGTGACACCGAACCAGGGGGAATCACATTCGATCACTTTGGTTTTGATGTTACCGTTTACGATGTTGTCGTTGATCAGCAATGGGATGAAATATTCGGATTTCAGCTCCTGTCCGTGGTCGGTCAGGAATTCTGCAAAGCCTTCCTTTAAATACTGAAAAACATTGGGTTTTAGTCCCCAGAAATTCATAGAAACCGGACTCTTCGGATTCAGCGAATGTTTTCCATCTTCCTCGTAATAGTAGATACCGTCTGATTCGCCGATGATTTTAGTGCGTTCCACGACTGTAGTGAGGTACCCATTGGCGTCGGTCGCGCAGACTCCCCTGGAAACTGAGCCGTGGTCCGAAAGGGTATTTTCGACGTTGTATCCTATCATAGAATACTCTGATGGATCTGTTGAGGCGTTCAGAAAACCGGCCATGGCCCGGTAGGCTTTGTTTCCATAAAAGTCGTCCGCATTGATCACGGCCATGGGTCCATCAGCGACGCCATCTGCCATCAGCAGGGCATGAGCGGTACCCCATGGTTTCTCCCGCTGTGGTGGAAGGGTGAACCCGGAAGGAAGTTTATCGAGTGACTGGTAAACATACTCAACTTCGATACGACCCTTCAGCCGAGGATTAAAACGATCCTTGAAGGCATCCGCAAAATCGTGGCGGATCACGAAGACGACCTTGCCGAATCCGGCACGGATGGCATCGTAGAGCGAATAATCGATGATAGCTTCCCCGGTAGGACCTACTTCATCCATCTGTTTTAATCCGCCGTAGCGACTGCCCATACCGGCGGCTAAAATGATTAAAGTTGCACTCATAAGTAAAAATTAAAAAGTAAAACTCGTTTCAAGAAACTCGCTCCAACGGATTTGCAATCCGTTGGTGAAACATTACCAGCGGATTGCAAATCCGCTGGAGCGAGACTGGAGCGAGACTGGAGCGAGACCGGAGCGAGGCTGGAGCGAGACTGGAGCGAGTTCATTTAGTTCACCAATTTTTTTTCTTGTACCCCCATTTGGCGTAATAGATAAATAGTAAGTAACTGGGCAGCACCACCAGATAAGCAAGCTGTGAGCCGTAAATGTCGGATAATTTACCCCACAGAAGCGGAAGTAATGCACCGCCGAGGATAGCCATGATCATCATGGCAGAACCTGTTTTGATAAATTTGCCCAGGTTGTGGATGGCAAGTGGCCAGATGGCAGGCCATACCAGTGCGTTAGCAAAACCAAGGATGGCAATGAAGAAAACGGAGGTTAAGCCGCTGGAGAACACCGCGCCCATTAAGAAGATGATTCCGAGAATTCCGCACCACTGAAGCGCTGTTCGTTGTGATAAGTATTTGGGAATTAGAATGATACCTAAAATATAAGCGACTGTCATTGAAATCAGGGTATAAGAAGTAAAGACTTTGGCCTTTGAAATTTCGATTCCCAGGGACATCCCATATCGGATAATCGTGTCTCCTGCAATTACTTCGGCGCCGACATAAAAGAAGAGCGTGAGCACGCCCAGTACCAGGTGAGGATATTGCCAGATGCTTGTTTTGGGAGCGCTCCCGTTAGTTTCCATCTCATCATCGCTCTCAGCCTCAATTTCCGGTAGCGGTGAGTAACGTACACCAACACCCAGCAGGAAGAAGATGATAGTCATTACAACATAAGGGCCAATTACTCTGTGAGCCAATCCGTTAAGGGCTATTGTCTTAGCGGCTTCGTCCATCTGTGCAAGACTGGCTACGAAGGTGTCTCCATCGTTCAAAATATAATAGGCAAGAATCAGCGGAGCTATCACACCGGCCATCTTGTTACAGATTCCCATGATGCTGATCCGGGCGGCGGCACTTTCTCTTGGACCGATTATTGTCACATAAGGATTGACGGCGGTTTGAAGGATCGTCAGACCGGTTCCCATCACGAAGAGTCCCGTCAGAAAAAGGCCATAGGTGCGGGCCATGGCAGCAGGAATAAAAATAAGTGATCCGAGAGCCATGACCCAGAGTCCGACCATCATGCCATTTTTAAATCCAGTCTTTTTCAAGACCCAGGAAGAGGGGAGTCCCATCACGAAATAGGCAATGTAAAAAGCAAATGCAACAAACATTGCCTGAAAATTGGTTAGCTGGCAGGCTATTTTAAGATACGGTATCAGGATACCGTTGAGCCAGGTAACGAAACCGAAAATGAAGAATAATACCGAGATAATGACCATCGGAATTAAGTTGGAACTTGCAGATTTTGTTCCTGCGGAAGAGTGTTTGGACATAAATGATTGTTTTTGGTAGTTTTGCTCGTAAGATAATGAATATTGAAATTTGTAAAGTAGGAGAGTGAAAAATTTATTTGAGTGATTAATCACTCTTTGTCCTTATACCATTCTGAGTAAGTATTATAATTATTTGCAATGCGGTTAATCTCTCCTTCGATCAGTTCGATGCTGACCTCCTTGATTTTCTTCGCAGGCGATCCTGCATAAACGGATCCCGATTCAACAACCGTTCCTTTTGTAACCACGGCTCCTGCGGCGATAATGGAGTTGCTGTGAATGACAGAATCATCGAGTATTACGGCGTTCATGCCAATCAAAACATTGTCGTGGACCGTACATCCATGAACGATGGCTCCGTGTGCAATCGAAACATTGTTGCCAATATTAGTGGCTGATTTCTCGAAAGTACCGTGAATAACAGCATTATCCTGTATATTTACATTGTTTCCGATCCGGATACTGTTCACATCACCCCTGATTACAGCGCCAAACCAGACACTGCAATGATCGCCCATCACGGTATCACCAATTACCACGGCGTTTTCCGCGAGGAAACAATCCTGGCCGAAAACCGGTGTTTTACCAAGCAATGTTTTTATGATGGCCATTTTCTAAAAAAAGTTTAAATTTGTGGTCTAAAAATAGCAAATAATTACATCAACCCTATGTCCATACAAACAAAATTGATTGAGCTTGAAGAAGTGTCGATTAGGTTTTCTGGTGATTCAGGTGACGGAATGCAACTCACAGGAACCCTGTTTTCCGATACTTCAGCCTTGATGGGAAACGATATTTCAACCTTCCCCGATTATCCAGCCGAAATTCGTGCACCTCAGGGAACAGTCGCCGGGGTATCTGGTTTTCAGGTACAGCTCGGGAAGAAAAAAATTAACACCCCCGGAGATCTCGCGCATGTGCTCATTGCCATGAATCCTGCGGCTGTAAAGGCTAATGCGAAGTTTATTATGCCTGGTGGTACGATTTTTTATGACTCCGACAGCTTTAACCAAAAGAATTTTGAAAAGGCAAAATTTGCAACCGATGATCCATTTACTGAGCTGAATCTGCTCGATTACAACAAAGTTGGGGTTCCGATTACGCAGTTAACGAGAGAGGCGCTCAAAGATCTCGAAATCGATAACAAGAGCATCCTCAGAAGTAAAAATATGTTTGCGCTTGGGCTGATCTGTTGGGTTTTCAACCGTGAGCTCGATTATATTGAAAAATACCTTACCAGGAAGTTTGGAAAGAAAGAGCTAGTGCTCGAAGCCAACCTCAGGGTACTGCATGCGGGTTACAATTATGCCTCGAACCTGCAGCACATGACTCCGCGCTATGTTGTCCATTCTGCTCCCATTGAAAAGGGGATCTACAGGAACATCAACGGAAACACTGCCACTGCCTGGGGTTTATTGGCTGCTGCTGAAAAGGCAGGGCTTGAGCTTTTCATTGGTTCTTATCCTATCACCCCTGCCACGGAAGTTCTTCAGACACTGGCTGAACGCAAAGATCTGGGCGTGAAGAGTTTTCAGGCAGAGGATGAGATTGCAGGTATCTGCACGTCCATCGGTGCAGCTTTTGCCGGTGACCTAGCCGTCACTTCGACTTCCGGTCCTGGTTTTGCACTGAAATCCGAGGCCCTCGGTCTGGGTGTGATGGCAGAATTGCCGTTGGTGGTTGTCAACGTACAGCGTGGCGGTCCGTCGACCGGACTACCCACAAAAACAGAGCAGTCGGATCTGTTGCAGACACTATATGGCAGAAACGGTGAGAGTCCTGTTGTCGTGGTAGCTGCTTCTACTCCATCGGATTGTTTCCATTACGCCTTTATGTCTGCAAAGATAGCTTTGGAACGCATGGTCCCTGTGGTGCTGCTGACCGACGGTTTTCTCGGTAACGGTACAGAACCCTGGAAAGTGCCAACCATGGCAGAGATGCCGTCAATCACTCCACGAATTGCAAAAGATGCCGCTACCTATAAACCTTATAAACGGGATCCTCAGACACTCGCACGTGAATGGGCTTTCCCGGGTATGGATGGGTTTCAGCACAGAATCGGCGGACTGGAAAAGGATCCTAACGGGAACGTGAGTCATGATGCGGCTAACCATCAACTGATGTGTGAAATCAGGCGCGACAAAGTAGAACGCGTAGTGGATTTGATACCGGACTTGGTGGTTGTGGGAGAAAAAACAGGAGATTTACTGGTCGTCGGCTGGGGCGGAACCCTTGGATACCTGGACACCGCCGTCCGCGAATTGCAGAAAATCGGCGTCAAAGTCGGTCTGGCCCATTTCAATTACATCAAACCACTGCCTGGCAATACAGCCAGTGTATTCGCAGGATTTAAGAAGATAGTCGTCTGTGAATTAAACCTCGGACAATTCGTCAGTTATCTAAGGGATAAGTTGCCGGAATTCAAATACCATCAATTCAATAAGGTTCAGGGATTGCCTTTCACTATTCATGAACTATCAGCAAATTTTGTAAAACTAATGGAGGAGTAATCATGTTGGAATCATTGAATTATACGCTTAAGGACTTCAAGAGCGAAAACGAAGTTAGATGGTGCCCGGGATGTGGTGACCACGCAGTGCTGAATGGCATCCAGAAGGCCATGGCCAATCTGGGTATCCGCCATGAGGATTTTGCCGTGATCTCCGGTATAGGATGCTCTTCCAGGTTTCCTTATTATATGAGTACCTACGGTTTTCATACGATCCACGGACGGGCGGCAGCCATCGCATCGGGTGTTAAATGTGCCAATCCGAATCTGACGGTCTGGGAGATTACCGGCGACGGCGATGCCCTGGCTATCGGTGGAAACCACTTCATACATGCTATCCGCAGAAACATTGACCTCAATATCATCCTGTTTAACAACAAGATCTACGGATTAACCAAAGGGCAATATTCTCCGACCACCGATCGTGGTTTTGTTACCAAGACCTCTCCAATGGGGACTATCGAGGATCCTTTCGTACCCGGACGGCTCGTCTTGGGAGCTGGTGGCACCTTCTTTGCCCGTTGCGTCGACAACAACCTGAAACATTCACAGGAAGTATTTGAAGAGGCAGCCAAATTCAAGGGAGCATCAGTGGTGGAGGTACTTCAGAATTGTGTGATCTTCAATGATGGTGTTCATGAGGTCATTACTGATCCGAAAAACAGGGAGGAACATCAGATTTTCCTGAAGCATGGTGAGCCAATGATTTTCGGAAATAACCGCGACAAGGGTATTGTCCTTGGTAAAAAAGGTAAACTCTGCGTGGCTAAAATCGGTGAAAATGGCGTTACTCCGGAAGACATTCTGGTACATGATGCAATGGATCAGGACGGATTCCTGCATCAGTCGCTTATTAACATGAAGCTACCAGACTTCCCGGTTGCCATGGGTGTAATCCGTGCAGTGCCTTCGAAAGTTTATGATCAGGCGATGACGGCCCAGATTGCAGAAGCTAAGGCAAAATCCAAAATATTCTCGGTGGACCAGCTGCTGCGGAGCGGGAACACCTGGACAGTGGATTAATGTGGAAATTTGGAAAGATGAGTCGACTACAAAAATATACAATTCCTGCCATGCTCCGCAATAGTTTTGGTCAATACGGGTCGAGGCCATCCCTGGTTTTTGCTGGAGAGGAGGGCTACACTTATGCACAGCTTGAAGTGGAGATTAATCGGGTTATCCATCAGCTTACTTCTTTGGGAATAACAAAAGGAGACAAAGTTGTGATCCTAAGCACCAATATGCCCAACTGGGGAATCGCCTATTTTGCTATCGCTTCGACTGGGGCAGTAGTTGTTCCCATACTTCCTGATTTTTCAATCATCGAAATAAACAATATCATCGAACATTCTGAACCAAAGGTGGTTTTTGTTTCAGAAAATCTTCTGGCTAAGATTGAACATTTCTCAGCTGATCCATCCAAAGTGATCATCAGGATTGAAACATTTGAAAAAATCTCGGGGTTTAATGCAATTGAGGTAAAAGTTGCTGAAAATGAGTACCTTGATTTGGTTGAAGAAGATGATCTCGCCTCAATCATATACACATCAGGAACCACAGGAAAATCGAAGGGGGTCATGCTCACCCATAAAAATATCGTTTGGGATGCTGAGCAAGGCGGTCTGATTCATCAAATCAATTCTAACGACAGGTTTCTGTCATTACTGCCACTATCACACGCTTATGAGAATACTATTGGTTTTATTTTTGCCGTTATGTTTGGCGCATCGGTCCATTACCTCAGGAAACTTCCAACCCCGGCAGTTTTGATTCCGGCTTTGCAAACGGTGAAACCAACGATCATGCTTGCCGTGCCTTTAATCATTGAGAAAATTTACAAGAAACAAATTCAGCCGGTATTTTGTAAAAATCTATTCATCAGACTTTTATATAGTATTTTACCCATTCGTTTATTACTCAATCGGATAGCCGGTAGGAAGCTTATGAAGACTTTTGGAGGGGAGTTGAACTTCTTCGGAATTGGTGGTGCAAAGTTGGATCCAACAGTCGAAAAATTTCTGAAAGAAGCGAAATTTCCCTATTCCATTGGCTTTGGACTTACAGAAACGGCTCCACTTGCAGCTGGAGCAGGACCAGCCGCTACTCGTCTGAATACAATTGGACCGGCTATGCCAGGGTGTGAAGTGAAGATAAATCAGCCGGATGGCAAAAATGGTCAGGGTGAGATATGGATTAAAGGGCCAAATGTGATGAAGGGTTATTACAAAGAACCTGCCCTAACCAAAGAAGTCCTCACCGAAGACGGATGGTTTAAAACAGGTGATTTGGGATTAATTGACAAAAAAGGATATCTGGCATTTAAAGGACGCTTAAAAAACATGATTGTCAGCGCTTCCGGAGAAAATATATACCCCGAAGAGATCGAATCGGTGATCAATAACTTCAAAAATGTTATTGAATCACTTGTTGTACAACGCAAAGGGAAACTTGTTGCGATAGTACGTCTTAATATGGAGGAGATGGAAGCCCAGTACCAGATTTTCCGCGATCAGGCAGAGCTTTACAATGAAAAGATAAATGAATTGCAGCAGGAGCTTCACTTGTACGTTAATTCTCATGTGAATAAATTCTCACAGGTTCAGATGATACTTATTCAGGCAGAGCCTTTCGAAAGGACTCCAACGCAGAAAATCAAAAGGTTTCTATACGCATAACCCCGATTATTAATGCTAAAAACTATACTATGAAGAAATTTCTTTTCGCTTACCTGATTCTATTGCTCTCTAACTGTATGCTTAACGCACAGTCAACCAACTGGAAACAGGGAATTCTGGTCGATGAGTTTATCTATTTGGAGGCGCCTTATCCCTCCTGCCATGCCTCCACCATCGTCGAAACCCTTGGTGGTATTGTTGCTGCCTGGTTTGGCGGTACGGGCGAGCGAAATCCGGATGTAGGCATCTGGGTGAGCCATTACGAAAATGGCAAATGGACCCCGTCGGTGGAGGTTGTCAATGGCGTACAGAGCGAATCATTGAGATATCCTACCTGGAATCCGGTGCTGTACCAGATTCCAAAAGGTGAATTGTTGCTGTTTTACAAAGTGGGTCCTTCACCCTCTACCTGGTGGGGAATGGTTGTTAAATCCAAGGATCATGGAAAGACCTGGGGAAAACCTGAAAAATTGCCTGATGGAAACATCGGTCCAGTTAAAAATAAACCTGTTTTACTGAGCAATGGAACCCTCCTTTGTCCGTCGAGTTCAGAAGGTAAAGAGGGCTGGCGGGTTCATTTTGAAAGCACCACCGATTTTGGCAAGACCTGGCAAAGAACCGCTCCAATCAACGACGGAAATACCATTAATGCCATACAGCCCAGTGTCTTAACCTACCAGGATGGCAGTGTGCAAGTTCTCTGCCGCAGCCGAAACAGGGCGATTGTCGAGGCATGGTCGAAGGATAATGGCCAGACCTGGAGCGCCCTCACACCGACCTCCTTGCCCAATAATAACGCAGGCACCGATGCAGTGACCCTGAAAGATGGTCGCCAGCTGCTGGTTTACAACCACGTGCTGCCACCAGAAGGTAGAAACAGTGGCGCTAGATCACCGCTTAATGTCTCGGTTTCGAAGGATGGGAAAACCTGGTACGCCGCTCTTATCCTGGAAGACTCCAAAATCAGTGAGTATTCCTATCCGGCTGTCATACAGGCTGCTGACGGACTGGTTCACATTGTCTATACCTGGCGTCGCGAACGAATCAAGCATGTTGTGGTCGATCCTTCCAAACTACTATTGAAGGAGATCAAACAAGGAGTCTGGCCGGAATAATTTGTTATTTCTTCATCATTTCTTCATCATTCGTTCCATACATTTGGAACGACTAGTTTTATTTATAGTCCCCTTTCACACTTTGAAAGGGTTTTCGGACCTCTCTTCTTTTTCCACCAGCCTCCATAGCATGTGTGAAGATATAATGAGTAAGAAGATGATCGGTTTAAAATGTTTATGTATTTTAGCGAGTACGAACTAACTTTCTTTATCACCAATGAGATTCATCACCTTAAGACTTACCATTTGTATATCTCTTCTCTCGGTTTTTACGCCTTCCTTCTCACAAGACAACCGTGCACAAATACCTGCTATTCTTCGAAAGGCATTTTTCGAAATAAATATTAGCGCGATTAACTACGATTTTGGTCAAAATAGTCTTGCTGAGGGTTATAAAATGCAGTCGGTTAAGGTGCCGCACACTGCCGTCCGGTTGGTATTATTTGGCTATGAGTTTAATAAATATTTAGCTGCACAGATTAATTATATGCGACCCGTTAAGTGGGTCCGTTACCACTACTACACTGGCACCAGTATAGGTGAGGGCAACGTTTGGATGAATGTAGGTAGCCTGACTTTAAAGCCCCAGTTACCTATTGGCAAAAAATTTTCTGTTTACGGCGAAGGTGGTTTAGCCATTATTACACGTCATGGCCTGGATGATGCCACGGGAAAAGTTGTGGTGTCTGATGAGCAATATCCCACTGTGTTGCTTGGTGGTGGAATCAGGTACCATCTGAGCGATAACTGGAGATTACAAATAAGCTCAGGCTATTCTCCTAAAAAGGAATCGGCCAATCAACCGGCTACCTCCTATGTTGCAGCCGGCTTTTCCTATAAATGGAAGCCGTTCAGCAGAGAAAAACTGGCAAAAGTAGCCAAATTCGGTTATATCTTTCCGAAACAGTTTTTACAAATAGGATATTCCACCAATGTGCTGGGATACGGTGTAAACAATTTCCTCGCGAACGAGAAGCACCCTGTGTTTTGGGGAGGAGAAGCGGAGGTGCGTCAAGGACTTACCGTTTCCTATCAACGCAACGTCTTCCATGGGCCGAAAGTGTTTTCGTTGGATATAGGTGCCAGCACATCTATATGGCAAACAAAAGGTCCGGGAAGCGGATTAAACAATCCAAACAAGGAGCGGTTTTTTACCTTTTCTATTTTCCCGGTAATCCGGTTTACCTACTTGCATACCAAAATTCTGGATGCCTATTTCTATTATTCTGTAGCAGGTCCGACCTACATTTCCAAACAAATGATCGATGGAAGGGACATGGGTGGAAAATTCACTTTCCAGGATAATATGGGAACTGGTACTTTCTTCGGAGAACACCGGAATATGAATGCGGAAATAAAGATTGGTCATTACTCCAACGGGAATGTATACCCCTCCAACGATTCGGCCAAAGTTCCGTTGACTTTTATGCTCGGATGGGCTTTCTAAAAAAGATGCTAAATTGAATTGAAACTTTAATATGAACAAAGTAAAAGCGGTAATACTTTTCGCGTCAATCTTTATCATCACCCATATTGAAGCACAAGTAAACTATTCTCCAGCATGGTTCGGTCCCAATGCCAACCCTGTTCCGGAGTTTACTGATGCGCGAATTCCTGCTAAAACAACCATCAGTTTGATGGGCGATTACTATTTTGGCTTCGGCGACCAAACGAAAAATGGCTATTTCAAGATTGAGATTCCACTCCTGCCCGAACGCGTATCATTTAAGGTTTGGACTTCCGTTCTGGAAAATTATAAAGTTACGGATGAGTTAAGTTCCTACCGGGGAATGAAAGGAAACAAAACGGGTAAAGCTAATGGTGATTTTTACGTCCAGACAAGAATTTCGTTGTTGAAAGAAAAGAATAAAGTGCCAGCTATTGTACTCAATTCCACCTTAAAAACAGCATCCGGTACAAACTTTACAGAGAGGCGATATTTTGACACTCCAGGGTATTATTTTGATGTTGAAATTGGAAAGTCGGTTCATACAACCGGTCAGTTTATCAATGAAATCCGCGGAGTAGCAAATTTTGGATTTTTATGTTGGGAAACTACTGGAAGTACACAGGACGATGCGCCGATGTATGGGGCCAAGATCATTCTTGGTAATGAAAAATGGAAGCTCGACAACACCCTTTCGGGCTATTCCGGTTGGATGCTTGGCGACACACCACTGGTTTTAGCTTCGAAGTTGACCATCTGTAGGGAGAATATCGATTACTTTGCTCAATATCAGTATGGAATTAAAGATTTCCCCTACCGTCAAATCAGAATTGGAATTAGTTTCCGTATGGAATCCTTGACCCCAAAATATTAAAGGGTTAAATTGATTTTCATCACTTTAACCCTTTTATCTGTCGGGGTACCAGGATTCGAACCTGGGACCCCCTGGTCCCAAACCAGGTGCGCTACCGGACTGCGCTACACCCCGAAGATTTTTGTTCTTTTGAGTAGTGGAACTGATATCCTTTAAAAGTGTTGCAAAAGTATCCTTTTTTTTAAAAACCACAAGTGATTTCTAAAAAAAACCTTGGAAAGATTCAAAAAAGAAGCCTTCTCAAAATATCGACTCAATAGCCATAAAACCAATCTTGCTAGTAGCAAACAAAACCGCATCAGCCTAAAGGCTGGTGCGGTTTCCAAGCAATTCATTTTGTTTCTGAAAAAGAAAGCCCTTTATGAAGCTTATTTAAGAACAATTGCTATTATTCCTGAATCTGTGTTTCCGGAAAATACAACGGTTATAGCATCACCAACATTTAACAAATGTGCTTCCGTTCGGGTATAAGTTACTGATGCTTTAAGATCACTCCCAACCGTAATACTTTTTTCGCTACCGGCTACCGGCAGAAGTTGTTTGGCGCCAGCTGGATTCCAACTGGGTACCTGCTGTTGTAAAACAGTAGCCTTCATAACATCTCCGGATTTTGAATTTGGAAAATAGCCATTGACAGTGAAAGATGTCATTGCAGAGGTAACAGGAGCTGCAGTTACCACAGGAATTTGAGTGATGTAAACATTTCCGTTAGCATCATAAGGGATGTCGTAATAAGGTTGTTTCGTACAACCTATCATCATCGCTATTACAGCGATAAATGAAAGTGTTATAATAATTTTTGCTTTCATATTTTTCTTAATTAAATAATTATAAAATGCAATACTTATTTTTGCATAGGTAAATACCCACTATTCTGTTTCGCTAACCCGTTTCTGGCAATTTCATTACCAGGCATAGGACATAATAAATGCATTGGAGCAAAAGCGTAGTTGAAAATTGCAGGCTGATGACCAATGAAATTCTGAATAGCTGAAATTTCGCCATTGCCATATACAACGCATTTTCTCGTGCGGCGTTGATCCCAGATCATTTTATTTTCAAATATCAGTTCCCATGCTCTTTCAGCTAAGATTTCTTTCAGACCAACTTGACTTGCTGTGTAAGGAGCAAGTAATGCCCTGGCCCTGATTTCGTTGATACCTTTTACGATGTCATTGTCAGGTACCGCCTGGCCTAATGATTTTAACGCCCAGTTTACTTCAGTAAGATTCAACAGAATTTCTCCATAACGGTAAAGTGTGAAGTTCAGACCGGAACCATCTGTTCCTTTAACAGATGCCAAAACGTATTGCTTATAGATATATGGAACATCAAAACGAACTGTATCTTTTGGATTGGCATATTTAGTATCCCATGTGAAGAAAAACTGACGTTCCTTTTTCCGCAAGTCAGTATTAGAATAGGAATTGTAATACCCTACCCATGGAGTAAATGTGCCGTTTTCTTCTTTTGGGGAAATCGCACTTAGCAAAGGAAGAGATGGTTGTATAAGAGCATTACCCTTGAGTGTCGCATTATATTGCACCTGAAATATTGCTTCCCCCGCATTGTTCTTAAGCGGATCGTGCAAATCAGCATAGGTCCCCAATTTATATACATTATTATACAGCGCGTTAAGTTGTGTTTGTGCCTTTTTTAAGAATTCAACACCAGTTGCAACCGGATAGGTCTGCATTGTCCAGGCTCCTGTACCGCACCAGTCTTTATCCGGACTGGAAGCTACTTCCTGATAAGGATAACCCGCAACGGTCATATATACATCTGCCAGTATTGCCCGGGCTACATCCTGTGTTACGCGACCAATTGTGGATCTACCTGCCGGAAGATTGGCAACTGCGAATTCAAGGTCAGGAATAATTACTTCATCATAAATTGTTTTCAGACTGGTACGAGGTAACTGTGTTGCCCACACATCTGTTATTGGTTCTGTTATAAGAACAGCATCACCCCAGTAGCGTACAATACAAAAATAATAGAATGCCCTTAAGGTACGTACTTCTCCCAAAGCTTTATTAAGGTCTGTCGCACTCAACTTAATCAAAGGAAGTTGTTGGATAGAGAGGTTACAGTCTTGTACACCTGAATACCAATTTAACCACGGATTATTGTAATCGTCGAGTAAACTACCTGTTACCTGATTGTGCATAAATTTATCGAACTGAACGTGCGGCTCAGTGGTGTATGCCCCGCCAGTGGGGTACTCAATTGTAGAGGGAATATTATTTCCCCAATCTGTCGCAGCACCAGTCCAGTCTGCCAACCGTCGATAAGGTCCAACTGTAAAAGGTTCTTTAAATGCTGGACTTGTGAGATCTGCTGCGGTGGTTAGTGATCCTGTAGGCACTTCTTTCAAAAATTCCGTGCAACCACCAAGCCCCATAAAGAATATCACCAAAAGCATAGTGAATCTTAATGCTATACTGTTTTTTATTTTGTAATTCATGATATTAAATTTTTACAATTAGAATGTGACATTAACGCCCAAGCTGAAGGTTGTAGGAACGGGATGCATATATTTATCAATATTTGGAACCCTTCCATTAATTTTCTGTATAGCACTACCTTCAGGATCATAACCAGGAAGTTGAACTGCGGTTAACAAAAAGAAGTTATCAGCAGTGGCATAAACTCTCAATTTATCTAAACCACCAAGGTTACCACGGAAAGTATAACCTAGTGAAGCCGACTGCCCCCTAATGTAGGCAGCGTTCCAAATCATATGGGTGTCAGCGTATGAGTCGTAGCGTGCACCGGCATTACCGGCACGAACCTGAGCTATCATTGTATTCTGATGATCAGGACGCCATCCATCCATAACTGTGTTCATCATACCATTTACAAATTGGCGGTCTTCTGCAGACTCATGCACGATAGCTTTGTCAACTCCGCCTACAAACATAATGTCGATACTTGCATCAAAGTGTCCATATGTAAATGTGTTGTTCAGACCACCATAGAATTTCGGATATGCGTGACCAATAACTTTACCGTCAGTCAGCGTCTCAATTTTACCATCATTATTTACATCCTCAAATTTCAGATCTCCCGGCACTTTGCCATAACGCGCTGCCTGCACTGCTTCGTTTGTGCCCCAGGTTCCCATTCGGTTCAATCCAAAGAATGATCCGATTGGTTCTCCAACTCTATAAACGCTGGTTCCTTCACCCGCTGCATTATTTACGTAAATGTCGGCACCAGTAGGGCCTAGCTCCGTAATTTCATTTTTATTGGATGATATTGTAAAGAGAGTTTCCCATGAAAAGTTTTTCTTTTGGAAATTGACCGTGCTCAATGAGAACTCGATACCGGTGTTTTGAACCGAACCATAGTTTACCCAAGCACTACCTGTTGTAGTTGATTGAGGTACTGGAAGATTAAACAACATATTGTTTGTTGTTTTTTGGTAAACATCTAACGTCACATTAATTCTATTTTTAATCAATCCAAGATCTACCCCAGCATCGTACTGTGTTGTTGTTTCCCATTTCAGGTTATCGTTACCGGTAGAGCCTGGATAAAGACCTGCATTGAGGCCATTTGCCAATAAAACATTGGTGGAACTAATATACGTTTGTGTTATAAAATTACCAACTTCCTGGTTACCGGTTTGTCCGGCACTTAAACGCAGTTTAAGGTTAGATATTGTTTTGCTGTTGGCCACAAAACCCTCCTTAGAGATTCTCCATGCAGCACCAACCGATGGGAAAAGTGCATATTTGTTGTTTGTTCCGAATTTTGATGAACCGTCATAACGCCCGGTTGCTGTTAACATATATTTTTCCTTGTAGTTATAAATAGCACGGGCAAAATAAGAGTTTAACGCACCCCTGTTATCGCTGGAGGCTACACCAGGTGGATTGCTACCCGCTCCTAAATTATCCCATTGGTAAAAATTTGAAGCGAATTTGGATCCCTGTGCACCTAAATAGTCATACGTATTTTCAGACCATGAAAGCCCAAGCAAACCTGTTATTTGATGATCACCTATTTTTTTATTATAGTTGAAATAGTTTTCGTTTTGCCAATATTGCCATTTTTCATGGGTACCATTTGCACCTGAATTTTGTTTGCCCTGATAATCTCCACTAAACCATCTACTCTGCATATTCCTGCTATCTACAGATAGGTTTGTTTTAAAACTCAAGTCTGGTGTAATTTGTGCATTTAGTTCCAATGATCCGGTAAATTCGTCTTGTAAGTAATAGCCTTCGTCTTGATTTAGCATAAAAGTTGAACCTGCCCGATTCTCCCCAACATTAAAGTCCCTGGCAGTAGGCCATGTTCCTGCATAAGCTCCATATATTGCAGGATCATTAGGATACTGATAAGCTGGCAAAATAGCAAAATATTCCGAGGTATTTCTCATCAAATCACTACTCATTTGGTCTTGTTTACTTCTTGCAAATGCTATATTGGAGCTCATTTTGAGCCATGAAGTAAGTTCACTGTCAATGGTCACCCTAGCATTTAACCGGTCGTTGTACGATTCTTTCAAAAGGCTTTCCTCGTTGTTACTACCTAAAGTTAAAGAGTATTTTCCTTTTTCCGTTCCGCCGCTCACTTCAAGATGGTGCTTATGTGATAAAGCGGTTCTGAAAACATCATCTTCCAACAATGTGTTAAATCTTGGTTTATAATACTTTCCATCGTTACCCAAAAAATTAAGACCAGGTAAATACGAGTCTTTTGCAACCTGTTCGAATAACCATGGTATCTCTGACCATGATGTTCCTGCATTTGGGCCGCGAAAATCCTTTGTTGTTACCTTGTTTCCATACTTAGGCGTATTGTTAAATGCCTGTTCATAAAGGTACATAAACTGGTCGGCATTTACCACGTCGTTTCTTCTTGTCTTGATACCAACTGAGGCTGAACCATCGTAGTTGACTCTTACCTGGCCTGCAGCCCCACGCCTGGTGGTTATAATAATAACACCGTTTGCCCCACGTGTACCGTAGATAGCAGTAGCCGACGCATCTTTTAAAACATCCATAGATGCAATATCCTGAGGATCGAGGTTTTGCAAGGCATTGATCACACCAACAACTCCATCCACAACAAACAGAGGATCAGAACTGGTATTAATGGAGTTTGTACCCCTGATTCGAATTTGAGGCCTACCACCCGGATCACCAGCAGCCTGCCTAATTACCTGAACACCTGCGATTTTGTTCTGCAGGGCCTGTCCAACGTTCGTAACTGGCCTGTCAACCAGTTTTTCCGGTGTTACACTGGAAACGGAACCGGTAATGTCACTTTTTTTCATGGTACCATAACCGATGGCGACTACTTCACCAATACTTGTGGTTGATTCCTGGAGAGTAACATTATATTTCGATTTTGAATCGATGGCTCTCTCTTCCGGATTCATTCCAACAAAAGAAAATACCAGGGTTTTTGCGTCTGAAGGTATGGATAAGGTGTAATTGCCATCCATATCAGATATTACTCCAATCGTAGTTCCTTTTACAACGATTGATACACCCGGGAGCGGAGCTCCGGTGGCATCAATAACTTTTCCGTTAATTTTCTTTGTTGCCTGTTGTGTGGCGACATTTGTGCTCGCGTCACTGGCGACTGCCATATTCTGGGACAAAACTCCCAGCAATAGGAAAAGGGTTAATTTTATGATCCTTAAAATTTTAGCTGAATCATAAAACGAATACCCATTAAGATTAGTCCATTTTTTTTTCATACTTTTGCAAATGTTTGAACAATTAATATTAAAAATTGATTGATGCAGGGCAATTTGTTGTGGCGACATCTTGCCCTTTTTTGTTGACATACTGTTGTCACTATTGAGTGTAACTGATTGATTACCTAGCTTTTCACCATATTTTTTCTTTGTTTTTAGTTAGTACTTTTTACATTTCTCAATCTAAGAAGGGCAGATTCCGGGTATAAAAAATTCTGTGATATGTGTCAGTTAATTCCATCTCAAAGTTAATAACATTTTTTAACAATCAAATTATTTTTGAAAATAATCACAATAAATTATACTGCCTATCTCCTTCATTCAAGCGAATTGGGCTGACAGCTTAATATTTAATTGGTTCTTTATAAAAATGAGTGGGTAAAAAAAAAGACAAAACCACGCTTTCGTGAGGCTTTAAAGGATTGGCGGAGGAAGGGGGATTCGAACCCCCGGTACAGTTTCCCGTACGGCAGTTTAGCAAACTGCTGGTATCAGCCACTCACCCATCCCTCCTTAATCTTCTTTTTACTCGTTTAATTTGAGTGGTGCAAATGTAAAAATGATTTTTAGACAGGCAAAATTTTCAGGTAAAATAATGTTATAATAAATATCGCCAAATCCTTTGAGAAGAAAGATTTCTGATGTATTTTTGATACATTAAGAAAACGTTCTTTCACACACGATATTTCCGCATTAATTCTTTAGTTGGTAAACTCAACATTTCTAGCATTCCGAGAAAGCTTATGTCCGTTAAGACAGGCCTCATCCCTTCGGGGAGCAGTCCGCTGCCATTGGAAGTCTGATCAGACAGGCACTCAAATCCTGTTTATCCGGGGTTTTACACAATTTGAATTAGTGCGGTTTTTTTTGTCTGCGAAATAATCGATCCTTCCCAAAATCAATCCGCCAAAACCCACCTGGTTAACCAGAACTGTATTGCCTGACTTGTTCGTGACCCGCTCCGGTTGGTTCAGGAAAGTATGGGTGTGGCCTCCAATAATCAGGTCCGTGTACTTCGTTTCAGCAGCCAGCTGCATATCTCCAATCTTCTTTTCCCTGTAAGTAAAGCCAAGATGTGACAGACAAATAATCAAATCCGTCTTCTTTTCTTTCTTGAGAAATTCTTCCATTTTCAGGGCGCTGGCCAACGGATCCAGGTATTTGGTCTTACCGTAATTTTGTTTGCTGACCAACCCATACAACTCAATGCCCAGTCCGTAAACTCCGATCCTGAGCCCCTGTTTCTTAAATATTTTGTAGGGGAGGATTTTTCCTTCCAGGATGGTCCCGGTAAAGTCGTAATTGCAGTTGATGAAAGGAAATCCCGCATTCTTTAGTTGGTCATTGAGACCCTCCAGTCCGTTGTCTAAATCATGGTTGCCAATTGTTGCCGCATCGTAACCCATTTCCGTCATCAGCTTCAGCTCCAGCTCTCCCTTGAAATAGTTGAAATAAGGAGTACCCTGGAATATATCACCGGCATCGAATAACAGCACATTCTTCTGTTCCGCCCTGACCTGCTGAATCATGGCAGCCCGCTTGGCTATGCCGCCTTCACCGGCATTCCTGGCCGCATCCTTCGGAAACGGATCGATATGAGAATGGAAATCATTGGTATGCAGAATGGTGAGCTGAATCAGATCACTCTTTGCGAAGGCCTGCAGAGGCCCGCTAACGACAAAAATGCCCACACTGCCTGCTCCCAGATTTCTGAGGAATGTTCTTCTATTTTGCATCGTAAATCCTCCCGTCCGTTTTTGCAGTTAATACTTTGCCTTCCTTGCCCAATCGCCTTAAATGCTGAATAAATAGGTCCCTCGCTTTAATTCCGGTATCAATTCTGTTCATAGTCTTGGACAATATTTCACTTCCGTCACCGCCATTGGCAATGTAATCGCTGGTAACCAGCCAGTATTCTTTCAAGGGATCAATGGATTTTCCACCGATCAGTGGTTGTACCGCCTTGTTATTCTTGATTCCGAAACGCAGTCCGCCGACACCTTCTCCGCCTCTTTCAGCCAGATGGTTGACAAACTCCAGCATCACGTCACCCTTCAGTTTCAGAAAAATAATCTCATTTTCGAAGGGCATCAGCTCGAACATGGTCATGGTTGTAATCTCACCCTTTGGCAGGGGAATTCGCAGTCCGCCGCGGTTAATCATCGATACATCAATTTTGATAGCCGGATGTTTCTCCTCGCAGAACCTGTTGGACTCTTCCAGGGTCATGTCCGCGCAATAATTGGTCAGCGGACTTTCCGGACGACCACCAATCAATGCTTCAGAAGATTTGCATAACACTTCTGTCATGTCGGCATTGACTTTTTCCCGGTAGGGTTGGATCATCTTCTCGACTTTGGCACTTGGTGGAATGGTAACGAGTGAATCGAGATGGATATTCGCCGTTTGCGATTTGTCTACCCGGTAAGTTGCACAGCCAGATATGGACAACACAAAGAGCAGCAATAAGATAAAGCGGAATTGTCTCATTGAAGTTCAGATTTATTATAGAATTTCATTTTCACCAATTTATTACCCGCCCTATGTCGCGCCGGTCTTTCTTCGTTGGCCTACCCGCCCCGCGATCGCGTAAAAACAAGGCCCCTCCATGTGTATCATCCAGCTTTTGCAGTTCTTCCGGCGGGGTAATATCTTCCACATATTGCGCAACCAGCTTGGCTCCGACTCTCTTACCAAGAATCTCCAATACGCGGTAAGAGTAGGTTACAGGATTCTTTCTTACCAGGATAACGTCCCCTGCCTTAACTACCCTGGCGGCTTTAACAGCCACGCTGCCAATGGTGACCCTGCCCTTTTTGCACTCTTCCGTCGCCAGACTGCGGGTCGCATAGACCCTGACGGACCAGAGAAATTTATCTATTCTTATTAATTCGTCCATCGCAACAGCTTAATTAATCTTCCTTGTTGAACTTTGTCATTGTCAGCTCAATCCCGATAGTGGCAAAGGATTTGAGGATGTCGAAGCATTTCTCCAACTTCGTGTTGACGACCTCTTCCTCTTGAAGTGACCATTTCCCCAGTACAAAATCTATCTGGCGGCCGCGGGGGAAATCGTCTCCGATGCCAAAGCGAAGCCTGCTATATTCGGTCGTGCAAAGTATCTCCTGAATGCTTTTTAGTCCGTTGTGGCCGGCATCGCCCCCCTTGGAGCGCAACCGGATCTTACCAAGTGGCAAGGCAAGGTCATCAACGAGTACCAGAACATTTTCGAGTGGGATTTTTTCCTTCTGCATCCAGTGGTGGACCGACCTTCCACTAAGATTCATGAAAGTGTTTGGTTTTAAGAGGATAAGTGTCCTGGATGCATGTTTCAATTCTGCCTTAAAACCATAACGATGATCGCTAAAAGAGATATTGGACGCCCTTGCAAAGGCATCCAATATCGTAAATCCTATGTTGTGACGGGTATTTTCGTACTCACTTCCGATGTTACCCAAACCAACTATCAGATACTTCATCTGTTAATAAATACACCGACTGATTATCATTCAGGAAGCCGGAGAAATTTTTTTTCAGTTTATTTCTTGGCGGGAGCCTCCGGTGTATTCATGGCGGCACGTGCAGCACGGGTTACAACTACCGTTGCAACTGGAATAGACTTGTTGTTCATGATCTCAAATCCATCCACTTTAATGTCTCCAACACGGATGCTCTCGTTGATTTCCAGATTGGTAACGTCGATCACGATCTCGTCGGGCAGATTCTTGAAAACTCCTTTTACCTTCAGGGTACGAAGGTTGGCCTTCAAACGTCCCCCTTGCTGAATACCCTTGGCGTAACCATCCAGACGAACCGGCAGGTCAATCTTCACTGCCTTCGTCTCGCTGAGTTGCAGGAAGTCGATGTGCAGAAGCTTATCGGTAACCGGGTGAAACTGAAGTTCCTGCATGAAGGCATCATATTTTGTGCCATCAATATCCAACTCTGCCTGGTAAACTTTCGGAGTGTAAACCAGCTTGCGGAAATCACCTTCCGGTACATAAAAATGCACCGGAGCTTCACCTCCGTAAAGTACGCATGGTACTAAGTCCTGAGCTCTCAGTGTCCTGGTGTCTTTCTTTCCAAGGGCCTGACGCGCAGTACCTTTAATTTCAAATTTTTTCATTTCTAAATTTTTTAATAATAAAGTGTTTACTCAGACCTCCTTTCAACGTGAAAGGTATCCGCATCACACCCTTAAAGGATGCTGCTAAATCGGGCACAAAGGTAAAATAATTCGATTAAATAAATGATGTGCTGATGGATTTGTTTTCGTAAACTTTTTGGATAACATCAGCAAAAAGAGGGGCGCAAGTCAAAATCGTGATCTTTTCGGAATACCTGTGCAACGGAATAGTATCAGTAAGCAAGATTTCGTCGAGTGCGCATGATTCCAGCCGTTCAATGGCCGAATCTGATAGAACTGCATGGGTGGCGCAGGCGCGTACCGAGCGGGCACCCTTGGATTTCATCAGATTGGCTGCCTTGGCAATGGTTCCGCCGGTATCGATGATGTCATCAACGATGATAACATCCTTATTTTCAACATCCCCGATTAGGGTCATCGAATTGATAACGTTCGCTTCAGTCCTGGTTTTATGACAGATTACCATATCTGTACCCAGATGTTTGGCAAAGACATTGGCTCTCTTTGTTCCTCCCGTATCCGGGGAAGCTACCACGATGTCCTTCAAACCCAGCTGCTGAATATACGGTATGAAGAGCGCTGCCGCGCTGAGGTGGTCGACCGGTACATCAAAGAAACCCTGAATTTGGTCGGCGTGTAAATCCATGGTAATTAACCGGTCAATTCCGGCAGTGGATAACATGTCAGCCACGAGCTTGGCGCCAATGGATACTCTTGGACGGTCTTTTCTGTCCTGGCGGGCGTATCCGAAATAGGGCATAACCGCGATAATCTTATACGCGGATGCCCTTTTGGCGGCATCGATCATCAGCAGCAGCTCAAAGAGGTTATCCGAAGGGGCGAAGGTCGACTGGATGATAAAAGTGAATGATCCCCGGATGGTTTCCTCGTAACAAGGTTCAAATTCGCCGTCGGCAAAGCGCGGGCAGGACGATCTTCCCAACTCAATACCAGCATTTTCGGCTATTTTCTCCGATAAATACCTTGATTCGTTTCCGGTGAAGATCTTGATTTCACTGTTCATATCCGTTGTATTGAGTGGTGAGGGTAGTTTACAGGGGACAAAAATAGAAAAAATCCGATGCCGTAAAGTGTTATTTGTCGGAATTTTAATTTTTGGTGATGATTTCACCAATAAAATCCATTAGCTCATCCCTTCCGTTCCCTTTCTCTGCCGAGGTTACGAATATTCGCGGCAACTCATCCCAGTTTTTCAGCATTTCTTCCCGGTAGGTTTCCAGATTTTTCTCGATCACCTGCTTACCCAGTTTATCCGACTTGGTGAAGACCATTACAAAGGGTACCTCATTCTCTCCCAGCCAGTTCATGAAATCGAGATCGTTCGGCTGAGGTGCCAGCCGGATGTCGATCAAAACCATTACACAATACAGGTTGACCCTTTCCAGTAAGTATTGCCGGATGAAAGTAATCCATTTATCGCGGTTGGAACGCAAGACTTTGGCATACCCGTAACCGGGAAGATCGACCAAATACCATTTGTTGTTGATGATAAAATGGTTGATCAAACGGGTCTTGCCCGGTTCGGAGGAGGTCTTGGCGAGATTTTTCATCCCCATCAGCATGTTGATCAGGGAAGATTTTCCCACATTGGATCTCCCGATAAAGGCAAACTCGGGTTGTTCCGTCGCCGGACAAAGGGAAGGATCAGTATTGCTAACAACAAATTCGGCACTTTTGATTAACATGGTTAGAAAATTGAGATATGAGTATGTGCTGTCCCTCGTTTGCAACGAGGGACCGAAATTTCATCCCTCGTTGCAAACGAGGGATAGCAGCGGGATAGCAGCGGGATAGCAGCGTACTTTGTCTTATATCTCATATCTATTCTATGTATACTTCGATCAGTTTAGCATCTTTGCCTCCCGAAGGTGTTATGGAGAAATTTTCGATGGAGGCCGGCACCAAAATTGTCTCACCCTTTTGAACCTGGATGGATTCTGATTCCCAGGTAAGGGTATAGGATCCCTCGAAACAGAGATAAATCACGAAGGAATCGATTTTACTGAAGTCACGTTCCAGTTCTTTTGTCAGGTGTAACAAATTGGTGGTAAAGTAGTTGCACTTAACCAGTTCGACTGCCTCATCCGGGCTTTCCTGGTAAGAGGTATGCCCATCCTTGAAATGCTTGAAATTGATGGCATCGAGGGCGAGTTCAGTATGCAGCTCGCGGGCTTGTCCTTTGTCATCGACGCGGTTGTAATCAAAAATCCTGTAAGTGACATCTGATGTCTGTTGTATCTCCGCTACCACAATTCCTTTGCCGATTCCATGAACCCGGCCGGCCGGTATGAAGAAAACATCGCCCGCTTTTACCGGATCCATCTGAAGCAGATTCTCGAGCTTGCCGTTTTGTAGCGCAATCAGGTAACTGTCGCGGTCGATGGTCCGGTTGAACCCTGAAATCAGTTCTGCACCTTCATCGGCAGCAAGAACATACCACATCTCAGTCTTGCCATAGGCTCCGTGCCTCTCTTTGGACAGTTCATCGTCCGGATGCACCTGGATGGAAAGTTTGTCGTTGGCATCTATATATTTGATTAACAGCGGAAATTCCGTTCCAAATTTGTCGTAAATTTTTTCACCGACGAGTTCTCCCATGTAGATTTCAATCATCTCTTCGAGGTTATTTCCTTTCAGAAATCCATTCACTACGACAGAGATATCGTCCTGAACGCCAGATAGTTCCCAGGATTCGCCGCAACGCGGGATCGTCAGGCTTTTGTTGAGAAGTGTGCTTAATTTGGTGCCACCCCAGATTCTCTCCTTGAAGATGGGCCTGAACTTGAGTGGATAAAGATTTTGCATGGTAATACTCTGAGGTTAATCGAGGTAGTCTACAACTGAACGATCTGCCGCATTGGCACGAACCAGTGAGACGACTTTCTGGTGCTCCGGATGATCACGATAGACCAGGAATCCTTCATAAGAATCGAATCTGGTGATCAGCCCGATGTCGAAAGAGGCAGCATTCAACTCGAAATTAGTTCCGACTTCAATCACTTTCAGCTCCGGGATCTTTCCTTTCAGATCGAGAAGTGCATTTTTTATCTGATCGCGGATTTCGGCTTTCAACAGGTCATCCTGAAATTCTTTGAGTTTGAAGTGAACAAGGTGATTGAACATGATAGGAGGCTTTTATTATACAGTTGCAAAAATAGCAGATATTCTCCATTCTCTCATTATACTTTTAATATCTATCTTTGCGTGAAAGCTTAAATTCTATTGTTTATGAGCATGCTCGTCATTGGAATCGCGGGTGGAACAGGTTCCGGCAAGACTACCGTAGTTAACAAAATATTAGCCCGGCTGAAGGAAAAGGAAATCACCATACTTTCGCAGGATGCTTACTACCGCGATAACAGTGATCTGCCTTTGGAAGAACGTCAAAAAATCAATTTCGACCATCCGGATGCCATTGAATTTGAGCTTTTATGCGAAAATATTCGCAAACTGAACAGGGGTGAAACGGTCGAGCAGCCTGTTTATTCCTATCTAACCTGCACACGCGCTGCGGAAACTACCACCATCAGCCCAAGAAAAGCGATCATCGTAGAGGGAATTCTTTGTTTGTGGCCCAAAGAACTTCTTAAATTAATGGATATCAAAATTTTTGTCGACTGCGAGGCAGATGTGAGGCTCTCCAGGGTAATTCAGCGCGACATGAACGAAAGAGGACGGGATGTTCAAACGGTTCTAAAGAGATATGAGGACACGGTTCGGCCCAGTCACCTGCAGTTCATCGAACCCACCAAGAGATATGCCGACATCATCGTGCCTGAAGGCGGGAGCAATAAAGTAGCCATCGATATCATCACCCAATACATCGAAAAACACCTCAATGATCATCGGTAATCCATAAATCCTCTTTCCTCTTACGCTCTTCTGGATCTGTTTTGCTATTTTTGGGGCAAAATATTTTAACATCATTCCATCATGCCTACAGTTGTCAGCGGTATACGGTCGACAGGAAATCTTCATCTTGGTAATTATTTCGGAGCGGTGAAGAATTTTATTGAGATGCAGCATCATTTCGATACCTATTTCTTTATTGCCGATCTCCATTCGCTCACCACGCATCCTGTTCCTCATCACCTCTATGGCAATGTCAAGCAGGTGTTAGCCGAATACCTGGCATGCGGGATCGACCCCGAAAAAGCTACTGTTTTTATCCAGAGTGATGTTCCGGAAGTCTCCGAGCTCTACCTGCTGATGAACATGAATGCTTACCTGGGAGAGCTGGAAAGGACTACTTCTTTTAAGGATAAAGCCCGCCAGCAACCTGATAATGTGAATGCCGGTTTGCTGACTTATCCCGTTCTAATGGCTGCGGATATCATCATTCACAAGGCACATCTGGTGCCTGTCGGGAAAGACCAGGAACAGAATCTCGAGATGTGCCGCACCTTCGCCCGTCGTTTCAACAGGATGTACAATGTCGAATTATTTCCGATACCTCGACCGTATGTATCTGAGGGTCAGGATATGGTGAAGATTCCTGGATTAGATGGATCCGGTAAAATGGGTAAGTCTGAAGGCAATGCCATCTCCCTGGCAGATTCACCACAGGTGATCAGGAAAAAGGTAATGAAGGCGGTGACTGACTGCGGACCAACAGAACCGAATCAGCAGAAGCCCGAGGTGATTCAGAATCTTTTTACGCTGTTGGATGTCGTTTCTACGCCTGAGGTAGTGGCTCATTTTGATTATGCCTACAACGATTGTTCCATCCGTTACGGGGATCTCAAGAAACAATTAGCCGAAGATATTGTCCGTTTCACCAGTCCAATCCGTGAGAAGATTGAGGCGCTTCTGGCCGATGACGTGTACCTTTCCAAAGTTGCCAGACTCGGAGCTGAGAAAGCCCGTGCCTCAGCCTCTAAAACTTTGCTGGAAGTCAGGGAGATTATAGGGGTGAAGAAGTTTTATTAACTACCGTCCGGCAAGCTATTCCTCGTTTGCAACGAGGGATAAATGACGAAATCCCTCGTTGCAAACGAGCGATAAAAAATAAAAAATAGTACAATGATCAAAGAGATTCCGGGTAAATACGACCCAACAACAGTCGAGGATAAATGGTACCGCTTCTGGATGGAGCAGAATTTTTTTCATTCAGAACCCGATGACCGTGAGCCATATACAATAGTTATCCCGCCGCCTAATGTGACGGGCGTACTTCACATGGGGCACATGCTGAACAATACCATCCAGGATGTACTGATACGTCGTGCCCGGATGCTGGGAAAGAATGCCTGCTGGGTTCCGGGTACGGATCATGCTTCGATTGCCACGGAGGCCAAGGTGGTCGACAAGCTTTTGAAGGAAGGGATTACCAAAGACGATCTTACCCGGGAGCAGTTTCTGGCGCATGCATGGGAGTGGACCCGCAAACATGGCGGCATCATTCTCGAACAGCTGAAAAAATTGGGTGCCTCCTGCGACTGGCAACGGACTGCTTTTACCATGGATGAAATCCGTTCTGCTTCGGTTATAAGGACTTTCGTCGATCTTTACCGGAAAGGGTACGTCTATCGGGGAGTTAGAATGGTCAACTGGGATCCGGCTGCGCGGACTGCGTTGTCTGACGAGGAGGTCATTCACCGTGAAGAGCAATCCAAATTATATTACGTCAGGTATCTGATTGAGGGAACTGATGATCAGTATGTTACTGTTGCCACGACACGTCCCGAGACGATTCTTGGCGACACTGCGGTTTGTGTTAATCCTGCAGATGAAAGGTTTAAACATCTTGCTGGTAAACGAGTGCTGGTACCATTGGTCAACCGCAGTGTACCTGTCATTCAGGATGAATATGTGGAGATGGATTTCGGCACAGGCTGTCTGAAAATCACTCCGGCTCACGATACCAACGACTACGAAATAGGTATCCGGCACGGTCTGGAGGTGATCGACACCTTCAACGATGACGGAACGCTGAGTGAAAAAGCGCAGTTGCTGGTCGGCGTGGATCGTTTCGAAGCCCGCAAGCAAATTGTCCCGATGCTGGAAGCCGCGGGTAACCTGGTCAAAATCGAGGATTACACCAATAAAGTCGGTTATTCTGAGAGGACTCACGTCCCGATTGAGCCGAAACTTTCGGCCCAGTGGTTTCTGAAGATGAGCGATCTGGCCAAGCCGGCCCTCGATGCCGTTGAAAGCGATACCATCAGATTTTATCCGCCCAAATTTAAAAACCTCTACCGTCACTGGATGGAGAACATCAAAGACTGGTGTATTTCCCGTCAGCTGTGGTGGGGACATCGAATCCCGGTATATTATTTGCCGGACGGGACTTTCGTGGTAGCAGAAACGGAAAAAGAGGCATTGGAGTTTGCCAGAAAGCAGTCAGGGAATGCTGCTTTGGGATTCGGCGATCTTCGTCAGGACGAGGATGTGTTGGATACCTGGGCCTCCTCATGGCTATGGCCAATTTCGGTCTTTGAGAAAGAGGATCCTTCCGACACCCGTGATGTGGATTACTACTATCCTACCAGCGATTTGATAACCGCCCCCGATATTATCTTTTTCTGGGTGGCCAGGATGGTGATTGCCGGATACGAATATAAAGGAACTATTCCGTTTAAGAATGTTTATTTTACCGGGATGGTGCGGGATAAACTTCGTAGGAAGATGTCGAAATCACTGGGCAATTCGCCCGATCCCCTGGATCTGATCGCTAAATACGGCGCTGATGGTGTACGCGTCGGAATGTTGTTATGTTCACCTGCCGGAAGTGATATTCTTTTTGATGAATCGCTCACCGAGCAGGGCAGGGGATTTTTGACCAAAGTCTGGAACTCTTTCCGTCTTATTAATGGATGGGAGATTGATGAGCAGATACCTCAACCGGAACATTCCCGGTTAGGGATTGAATGGTTTAGTGCCAAGCTGAATGAGACAATTCTCCTGATGGACGACCATTTTGAAAAATACAGATTGAATGACGCGTTACTTACCATCCACGCTGCCATCCGGGACGAATTCTCGGGCTGGCTGCTGGAGATCATCAAACCAGCTTACCAGCAACCAATCGACCGGAAGACCTATGATGCGGTTATTGTGTTGTTTGATGAGCTGCTACGTTTGTTGCATCCTTTTATGCCATTTATTAGCGAGGAGATCTGGCAGTTAATAGGCGAACGCAAAGCAGGCGAGTCTATTATGATGGCTGAATGGCCAAAGTCTACCGGCAGGAACGAAGCTCTGTGCGAAAGATTCGAGTTGGCAAAAGAGGTTGTTTCCGGCATCCGCACCATCCGCAAGGACAAGAACATCGCTTCGAGGGATGCTATTGAACTCTATATTATTCCGGGAGAAAAAGGCTACGTACCAGAATTTAATGAGATAGTCACCAAGCTGGGAAATGTTTCCAGACTCGAATTGAGAACAGAGGAGATGGCAGGTGCAGCTACCTTCATGGTCTGGTCCACAGCTTATTACATCCCATTTGCGGGTGACGTTGACGTGGAGGCAGAGGTCGCCAAAATCAACGAGGAACTGGCTTATTTCCGTAGATTCCTGGATACGGTCCTGAAAAAACTGGGCAACGAAAAATTTGTTGCCAGTGCACCCGCCAAAGTCGTCGAAATCGAACGCAAAAAACAAGCCGACGCAAAGGAGAAGATCAAGATTCTGGAAGATCGGATCTCGGCTTTTAAATAGTTGATTCCGGATTAAACTATTCTTTTATAAGAAAGTCTAAGAGAAATGCGTTTTAACTAAACAATCAATTAAATGAATAGGAAATCAAACTGGCTTTACATGTCTATTGCATTGGTAGTCATTATATTTTTAGTATTTTATTTATTGAAATCTAAAGGAAAAGATAATCAATCTCCAAAATCGAATACTCCTGAAGTTAAGCAAAAGCAACAAGCAAAAGTTGATGCCTTTGTGGTAAAGCCTTCGCTGTTGATCGATGAAATTTCAGTTTCAGGTTCATTACTCGCATACGAAGAGGTTGAACTAAAGAATGAAGTTCCTGGAAGAATTGTTTTTATTAATCTTCCGGAAGGAAAGCAGATAAAAAAGGGCACTCTGCTTGTAAAGCTTTTTGATGATGATTTGCAAGCAGGTTTAAATAAACTCCAAATACAACTTGCTATTCAGGAAAAAATCTACGAAAGACAAGCGGAACTCTTGAAAGTAACTGGGATTAGTCAGAATGATTTTGATCAGACCGGACTGGCGTTGAACTCGCTGAGAGCGGATATTGAGGTGCAGAAAGTACTCATTCGCAAAACAGAGGTTCTGGCACCTTTTGATGGTGTAATTGGATTACGGAGCATTAGCGTTGGTGCGGAAGTCACCCCTTCAACACTGCTGGCCACCATCCGGAGTGAAGATAAACTGAAACTTGATTTCAGTGTTCCTGAAAAATACAGTACGGAAATACAGCCCGGCATGAAAATTATATTCACCATGTCGAACGATGAAAAACCTTACGAAGCTACGGTGATGGCAACAGAACAGGGGATCGACGTTTCGACCCGAAACCTGAAAGTGAGGGCTGTGGTGGATAACAAGTCGGAACATCTCCTCCCGGGGGCCTTTACCGACGTCAATCTAAAATTGAGTGAAAAGCAGAATGCCCTCCTGATCCCAACGCAGGCAATTATTCCATCGGCAAAGATCAAGAGTGTTATTTTAGCAAAAAACGGAAAAGCTCATTTTACCGTTGTAAGAACAGGAGTACGCAGGGCTTCCAATATTGAAATAACTGACGGTATTCAGCCGGGTGATACCATCATTACCACTGGCATCCTATTTTTGAGGGAAGGTTCTAAATTATCCTTTTCAACCATAAAGAACGATTCAATATGATGATCTCCGATATTGCACTGAAACGGCCTGTAGGTTCAACTGTAATGAGCCTGATCATTATTTTGATGGGTCTGGTAGGTTTCAATTTTCTGGGAGTTCGCCTATATCCTGCCATTGATCCCCCTGTGATTACCGTTTCGGCATCATACACCGGTGCCAATGCTGAAATTATTGAATCACAAATTACCGAACCCCTCGAAAAATCAATTAACGGGATTGAAGGTGTCAAATCCATCTCCTCACAATCGGCTATTGGAAGCAGCCGGATCACGGTTGAGTTTGATCTTGGCGCTGATCTGGAAAAGGCAGCGAATGATGTTCGCGACAAGGTCTCACAAGCAATGAGGGCCCTGCCGAAGGATATGGATGCCCCTCCGACAGTTACCAAAGCGGATGCCAATGGGGACCCAATTATCATGTTATTTGCTGAAAGCAGCAACATGAATGATGTTGAGCTGAGCGATTATGCAGAAAATGTGTTACAGGAAAAACTCCAGACGATACCGGGGGTGAGTGCTGTTGGTATTTACGGACAGCAGAAACCTGCCATGCGATTATGGCTGGATCCCAATAAAATGGTGGCGTACAACCTGACTGCATCAGATGTAAACGCTGCGCTGGTAAAAGAAAATGTGGAGATGCCAGGTGGAAAGATTCGTGGAAATGCCACAGAACTCACAGTAAAGACTTTTGGAAGGTTAGAATCTGAGGATGATTTTAATAATCTTATTATCAAGCAAGTAAATAATCAGATAGTTCGACTCCGGGATATCGGTGAAGCGGTACTTGGCCCTCAGGATGAAGAATCGGGTGCCCGGATAAATGGGATTAACGGAGTAGTTCTGGTATTAATTCCACTTCCGGGAGCAAACGATATACAAATTGCTGACGAGTTTTATAAACGGTTAGCTCAGATTAAGGAGAATGCCCCTAAAGGGATGGAATTAAATATCGAGCGCGATAAATCCATCTTCGTCAGGCAATCAGTCAGCGATGTTGTCGAAACTTTATTGATCGCAATCAGTTTGGTAGTTCTGATCATTTTTCTCTTTTTCCGAAACTGGATTATTGCCTTACGTCCGTTGATAGATATTCCGGTCTCACTCATCGGGACTTTTTTCATCATGTACATTTTTGGATATTCCGTAAACGTTCTTACACTTCTGGGCATTGTCCTGGCCACCGGTCTGGTGGTGGATGATGGAATTGTGGTCACCGAAAATATTTTCAAACGTATCGAGCGTGGAATGGATAAATGGCAGGCGGCTTTTGAAGGAACACGCGAAATATTTTTTGCAGTGGTCTCCACCTCCTTAACCCTGGCTATTGTTTTTATTCCTGTTATCTTTTTGCAGGGGTTCACCGGCAGGTTGTTCCGTGAGTTTGGTATTGTAGTTGCCAGTGCAGTTTTAATTTCAGCTTTTGTATCGCTTACACTTACACCAGTATTGAATGTCAAACTTGGAGGAACGGCAGGCCATCATTCCAAATTTTATAAATCTACAGAACCATTTTTTCAGGGCCTGGAAGATGGGTACCGTCGGTTACTTGGTTTCTTTATTCAGCACAAATGGATATCATTTACCATATTGGGAATCTGTGTGCTTCTGATCTTAACCTTGTCGCAAAGCCTAAAGTCAGAACTGGCACCGTTGGAAGATCACAGTTATTTGCGAACATCATTAACTGCTCCTGAAGGTACAGAATTTTCCACCACCCAGGCTATTCTCGATAAAGTTGCTCAGATTAATTTGGATTCTGTTCCTGAAGCAAAATATGTTCTTGCACGATATGGAGGAGGATCGAGTTCAAGTGTTAATACTGGGTTTGTGATCAGTTCCCTGTCAGACCCAACTGAGCGAAAAGCTACGCAGCAACAAATCTACGACAGGCTTTCGAAGATTTACAAAACGATTCCTGATGCCCGGATAATTGTCAGCCAGGAACCTACCATTTCCACCTCATTTTCACGTGGACTTCCCGTTCAGTTTGTGCTGCAAAACCTTGATTTTGAAAAAATTAAAAAGGTGCTGCCACAATTTCTTGAAGAAGCACAGAATAGTCCGGTTTTTAGCAATGTGGATGTGGACCTGAAATTTAATAAGCCTGAATTAAATATCAAGGTCGATCGGTTAAAAGCCACCAGTCTTGGAGTAAACGAAAGGGATGTTTCCGACGCATTAAATTATGCTTTCAGCGGCGGCCGGACAGGATATTTCCTTCGTAACAACAAGCAGTATTATGTCATTGCCCAGGTGGCCCAAAAAGACAGAAACATTCCTGCCGACATTTCGTCACTGTATGTCAGGAACAATTCAGGAAACATGATACAGCTTGACAATCTGGTAAAAATTGAAGAAAACAGCAGCCCGCCCACCTTGTATCATTACAACCGGTATAAATCTGTCACGATTTCTGCCAATCCTGCCAACGAAAAGACCCTTGGCGAAGGCATTGCGGAAATGCAACGGATAGCCGATAAATTACTTGATAGTTCCTTTACCACGGCATTGTCGGGTACATCGAGAGATTTTGCTGAAAGCAGTTCGAACATCTCCTTTGCACTGATTTTGGCGCTTCTTTTGATTTATCTGATTCTGGCGGCACAGTTCGAAAGTTTCCGCGACCCCTTTATTATTATGCTTACCGTTCCGATGGCTATTGCAGGTGCTATGCTGTCATTATGGGTTTTCGGACAGACTCTGAATATTTTTTCAGAAATCGGCATGATTCTTTTAATCGGAATTGTGACCAAAAACGGAATCCTGATCGTAGAATTTGCCAATCAAAAGCAAAAGGCAGGAATGATAAAGAGTGTGGCTGTATTTGAAGCAGCATCTGCGCGTTTTCGCCCGATATTAATGACCTCGCTTGCTACCATATTCGGAGCTTTCCCGATTGCCCTTGCGCTGGGTGCAGGTGCGCATAGTCGCACTCCTCTCGGTATTGTTGTAGTTGGCGGCTTATTGTTTTCGTTGTTACTTACGCTGTTCGTTATTCCGGTTACCTATATTGTCATGTCCGGGAAAAAAGATTTAAAAAAGGATTAAACTATTTAGCAGAGAAAAAATGGTTAAGAAAATTATAGTCATACTTTTATTTTTCACGGTATTTTCAGCGGCTGAAGGTCAACAAATAATGACGGTTGATGAAGCTGTTCAATTAGCATTAAAAAACAATTTTGATATTCTGGTGGCCCGTAACGACGCCGACATTGCAAAAGTAAACAATACTCCAGGCAATGCCGGAATGTTGCCTGACATTCAGTTGAATGGTTCAGGAATTTACGAATTAAACAATGTTCATCAGAAACTTTCCAGCGGAACGGAGAACAATTATTCCCCACTTTCCACCACCACATTTACTGCTGGAACCCAGCTTTCCTGGACGTTGTACGATGGTGGAAAAATGTTTGTCACAAAGAATAAGCTGAACGAGATAGAAGCACTGGGAGTGATTCAGTATAAAGACCGTGTTTTAGCGACCATGTATAATGTGATAGCAGCCTATTACGATGTTGTCAGGCAGAAACAGGAATTAACTTCCATTAATGAAGTCATCAATTATAATCGTGAAAGGGTGACCATTGCCCAGGCAGGTTACACTGCAGGATCTCTCATCAGAACAGACCTGCTTCAGGCAAAAATTGATCTGAATGTGACCATGGAAAGTGCTATTAACCAGCAATTTATTATTGATGTCGCAAAAAAGGCATTGAATAAATTGCTGAGTCAGAATGCGGAGCAGGCCATTGAAGTTTCCGATTCGATTCCGCTCAAATATGAGCCGGACGAGAATGAGTTAAAGCAAAAAATCTATTCGTCGAACACCAGCGTTTTAACCTTTCAGAAGCAGATTGATGTGGCAAAGTTAAGTCTCAGGGAATTCAACGCTTCTTATTTGCCAACAGTCAATTTCAACGCAGGTTATTATTTTTCTCATTCCAATAATTCAACAGGTTCCACCTTGCTCAACCGTACTGTTGGCCCGCAGATTGGCGGTAATGTAGTGATTCCCTTGTTCAGCGCCGGTGAAAATAAAAGAAAGGTTTCAACAGCCAGGCTACAGCTGCAATCTGCAGAGTATGATCTTCAGAACGTGAAACTGCAGGTGAATACCGATCTGTTGAATGCGCTTACTGGTTTTAAAAACCAGCAAAAATTAATGCTGATTGAAAAAGAGAATAATGAATTGAATAAGGAATATATAGAAATCTGCCTGCAACGGCTACGGCTTGGACAATCAACTTCACTGGAGCTACACCAGGCGCAGGACGGTTATGTCCAGTCGAGTACGAGGCTTATAAATTTTGAGTATAACCTGAAAATTGCCGAAATCAAGTTGAAGCAACTCATTGCCACGCTGTAAAATCAACATCAACTTGGCAAAGATCTATTAGCAGTAAAAAGATAATTTGAAATTATTTCAGGACTTCCTCCACCTGGAAATATGGTAGTCCCCAGGCTTCGGCAACTCCTTTATAAACGATTTTTCCATTGACAACATTGAGTCCCTTGCGCAGAGCCTTGTCCTCGGTGCAGGCCTTCTTCCAGCCGTGTGCGGCCAGACTGATGGCATAAGGAAGTGTGGCGTTGGTCAGCGCGATGGTTGATGTGCGTGGCACGGCACCCGGCATATTGGCCACAGTATAGTGGATTACTTCATCCACGACATACGTCGGATGGTCGTGCGTGGAAGGAACCGTGGTTTCGATGCATCCGCCCTGGTCGACCGCGACGTCTACCATTACCGTACCCGGATTCATCGTCTTCAGCATGTCTTTCGTTACCAGGAAAGGCGCCTTGGTACCCGGAATCAGAACTGCACCGATGATCAGATCACTCACACGCACCTGCTCCCGGATGTTGTAATCGTTGGACATCTGGGTCTTGACATTGGCTGGCATGATATCGTTCAGGTAACGCAGGCGTTTCAGGCTGATATCCATGATGGTAACATCCGCACCCAAACCCGCGGCCATCTTGGCTGCTTCGGTCCCGACGATCCCGCCGCCAAGAATCAGTACTTTGGCAGGTAAAACTCCGGGAACACCGCCTAACAGCATCCCGCGACCGCCAAAAGTTTTTTCCAGGTATTTGGCACCTTCATGAATAGACATCCTTCCGGCAACCTCCGACATCGGGATCAGCAAGGGAAGGGAACGATCTTCCAGCTCAACTGTCTCGTAAGCCAGACACACAGACTTGCGGTTGATCATGGCAAGGGTCAGCTGCTCGGAAGAAGCAAAGTGAAAATAGGTATATATCAGCTGACCTTCCTTAATCAAGGAATATTCAGATTGGATTGGTTCTTTGACTTTTACGATCATGTCGGCGATGTTGTACACTTCCCCGATGGTGGGGAGAATCTTTCCGCCGGCTGTAACATATTCTGCATCAGCAAATCCACTGCCGTTTCCAGCCGTTGCCTGAACATAAACAACATTTCCTCTCTTAACCAGTTCGGCCACCCCTGCAGGAGTCAACGCGACACGGTTTTCATTATTTTTAATCTCTTTTGGTAATCCGATTATCATGGTATCAGTTTTTATTTTGTACAAAATTAAGCAAAGAAACAGGCTTCTAACCATGACTAAATCCCATGTATTTAGAGAGATCCAAAAATTTACAGTTGATCGAAGGCAGTGTTGATTTGCTATGAAAATTTACAAAAAACGGATGATTTGTTAACAAAAAGAAAGCAGATAGGTCGAAATATGAAATAATTATAATCGTATCTTTGACCCGGATAAATTTCAAAAATACCGAATGCCTGCAATATCTTTCAGAGGAGAGGAGTTACCTGAATCGGCCATCAGAAAACTTGTGCCATTTGCTGAAAAGGCCAAAGCCATGGGTCGTAAAGTCTACCATCTTAATATTGGTCAGCCTGATATCCAGACTCCTCAGCATGCCATTGAGCGTATCCGGAATTTCAATTTCGATCTGATACCTTATGGTCATTCATTTGGTAATGAATCCTACCGGAATAAGCTTGCCCAATATTACCGCGATAGAAATCTCGAAGTGGATGCCTCTCAGATTCTTATTACAACCGGTGGATCGGAGGCTATCTCTTTTGCCTTCATTGTCTGCTTTAATCCGGGGGATGAAGTCATTATTCCAGAGCCTTTTTATGCCAATTACCATTCGTTCGCCATCGCCAGTGGCGTGGTAATCAAGCCTATCACATCAACTATTGAAACAGATTTTCAGCTTCCGTCCATAGCGGAATTTGAGAAGGTTATCGGGCCCAAAACTAAGGGTATTTTTATCTGCAATCCCAATAATCCAACAGGTTACGTTTATACTCATGAAGAACTTCTTCAGCTGCAGGAACTTGTGCTGAAATATGACCTTTACCTGATCGCGGATGAGGTTTACAGTGAGTTTGTTTACGATGGAAAAGCGCATTATTCTGTTTTGGAACTGGAAAAAATCAATGAGCATGTGGTCATGGTGGATTCTGTTTCCAAGCGTTACAGCGCATGCGGAATTCGTATTGGATCACTGGTCTCCAAAAACAAGCGTGTCCTCAAAACGATTTCGAAGCTGGCAATGGCCAGGCTTTGTCCGCCAATGCTGGGCCAGGTAGTGGCAGAATCAGCTGTCGATTCGCCCCCCGAATACATGGAAGGTGTTTACAAGAAATATCTGGAGCGGAGAGACTATTTCATTAATGCCCTGAACGAAATTGAGGGAGTATTTTCGCCCATGCCGATGGGTGCGTTCTATTCGATGGTTCGCCTGCCCATCGACGACAGCGACCGTTTTTGTCAGTGGATGCTGGAAGAGTTTGAATATGAGGGAACTACCGTGATGATGGCCCCTGCATCAGGGTTTTACTTTACGGAAGGCGCCGGCAAGAATGAGGTCAGGGTTGCTTATGTCCTGAACAAGGAGGACCTAATGGCCTCCATCATTTGTCTGAAAGAGGCCTTAAAGATTTATCCCGGTAGGACGATCTGATATTTACAGATCTATTTTCTTGAATTTTGGAACGAGTGCGTGCATAACGAACCAGGCCATCAGGTAAGCAGTTGCACAGAAGGCGAACACCAGTGTATAGGCCGTGGTCATATGTCCCTGAACGATAGGAGTCTGGAGATTCTTTAGCTGATCAAACATTCCCGGATCGATAGCCTGTAGCTGGGTCGCAACTTCTTTGGGAAGATTTCCAATTTCAACAGTATTGAGATTCAGGACGTCGCCATGTTTATTTACCAAATGCAGGGATCTGATTTTCTCCACATAATCTCCCAGATTATTGGCTTGAGCAGCCACCCATGATTTGGCGATTCCGGAAGCCCGGTAGGCATCAAAGATCCATCCGCCGGATTTATTCACCACAATTCCGCCCATAGCCCCTGCCATTCCTCCGATCCCGGTTACGCTGCCTACAGCCTTTGTCGGAAACATATCGGAAACGGTGGTAAAAATATTGGCCGACCATGCCTGGTGCGCGGCTGTTCCGACACCGATAATCAGAATAGGGAACCAATAACTGTAAGCTCCGAGATACTGGGCGCTTAACACAATCAGCGGAAATATTGCAATGGTAAGCATGGCTTTCATCCTTGCCGCATAGGGCTCGTAGCCTTTTTTGATATAGTACATTGGAAACCAGCCTCCTCCAATACTGCCAATGGATGACATCATGTAGAGAACGGCCAGTGGAAAGGCAATCTGCATGCCGGTCATGCCGTACTGGGCCTTCATATAGGCAGGAAGCCAAAAGAGGAAAAACCACCAGACACCGTCTGTCATGAATTTTCCGAAACTAAATGCCCAGGTTTGTTTGAATTGAAGCAGTTTAAACCAGGAAATTTTTTCTTTGGCCGAACCATCGGCATTGGTCTCTTCGGGTACATTGTCCACATTAATATAAGCGAACTCAGCAGCGCCGATTCTTTTGCTTCTGGACGGAATTTCGTACAGCCAGAACCAAAAAATCAGCCAGAAGAATCCGATACCTCCAATAATCAGGAAAGCGACTTGCCAGCCAAATCGGTCGGCAATCCAGGGCACTGTAAGCGGTGCAAGAATAGCTCCGACATTGGTTCCTGAGTTGAATAGACCGGTTGCAAGCGCTCTTTCTTTCTTCGGAAACCACTCCGCGACCGTCTTGATTGCTGCGGGAAAGTTGCCGGATTCACCAAAACCCAAAACCCCACGTGCAAACATGAATCCCCCGGTACTTTTGGCTAAAGCATGAATCATGGCGCCGATCGACCAGATGACCAGCGACCAGGCATACCCGAGTTTGGTGCCCAACCAGTCGATAAATCTTCCGGCGAAAAGCATGGAAATGGCATAAACAAACTGGAAAGCTGAAACGATGTTGGCATAATCAGAATCGCTCCAGTTGAACTGGACCTCAAGGCGGTCCTTTAAAAGGCTGAGAACCTGACGATCAAGATAGTTTACAGTTGTTGCAAAAAAGACCAGCGCACAGATCGTCCATCTGTATTTTCCGATCTTTTCCGAAAGATTATCCATTTATTTCTGCAGTTTATGGTTTGTAGAATTTGGTCTGATTGCTTAGCCAAAATTAAAATAATTTTTCGCATTGTTAAATGAAATATCTTCCACCATTTTGCCAAGAAGCTCCATGTCGTTGGGTATTTCGCCTTTCTCCATATCGTTACCGATAAGGTTGCAGAGGATTCGTCTGAAATATTCGTGTCTTGGGTAGGAGAGGAAACTCCTGGAATCTGTAAGCATTCCGACAAATCTGCTTAGAAGTCCAAGGTTGGAGAGCGATTTCATCTGAGTTTCTATGCCGTCCTTCTGATCCAGGAACCACCAGCTGGAGCCGTATTGAAGCTTTCCAGGTATGGTACCATCCTGAAAATTGCCGATCATGGCGGCTATCATGTCGTTATCTCGTGGATTGATGTTGTACAAAATGGTTTTGGCCAGCCTGTCTTCGCTGTCCAGCCGGTTGAGGAATTTTGACAGCGGACGGGCGATTTCGAGGTCTCCGATGGAGTCAAATCCCTTATCAGGACCGAGCAGATTGAAGAGTCTGGAGTTGTTATTCCTTAAAGCTCCAAGGTGGAATTGCTGGGTCCAGCCCCGGCTGTGATCCATCATGCCAAACACAAAAAGCATGGCGGACTTGAATTTCAGAATCTCCTCCTGCTGAAGGGGTTTACCACCTCTGATCATAGCGAAGGCGGCGGTAATTTCTGCTTCCGTATAATCTGCTGCATAAATAGTGTCCAAACCGTGGTCGGACAGGCGGCAACCATTCTCATGGAAGAACTGATGACGCTTGTCGATGGCAGCGATGAATCCGGAATAGTTTGAAATACTGCAATTGGCAGTTTTCTCCAGTTTATCGACCCAACCGTTAAAAGTTGCCGGAACGTCTACCATCATTGCAGCATCCGGACGCCAAGCTGGCAAGACGTGAACTTTGAATCCGCTTGCTTTGATGGCCTTGTGGTATTCAAGGGTATCTACCGGATCGTCCGTGGTGCAAATCGTATGAACATTGGCCTTTTCGATGATTCCCCGGCAGGAAAATCCTTCTGAATTCAGCTGTTCATTGCAACGGTCCCAGATGGATTTAGCGCTCTTACTGTTGAGTATCTCTTTGATTCCAAAAGGATTCCTTAATTCGAGATGGGTCCAGTGGTAAAGAGGATTTCTCAAAGTGTAAGGAACCGTCCCTGCCCATTTTTCGAATTTTTCCCAGTCTGACGCGTCACCGGTGCAATACTTTTCAGCTACTCCGTTGGCGCGCAGGGCCCGCCATTTGTAATGATCGCCATTCAGCCAGATTTGAGTCATGTTTTCAAACCTTTTGTCGTCGGCAATCTCCTTGGGGGAGATATGGCAGTGATAATCGAAGATCGGCATTTTGGCCGCATGATCGTGGTATAATTCCTTTGCAGTCTCTGAATGCAGAAGGAAATCTTCGTCCATAAAAGGCTTCATGTGTAGAGATATGAGATATGAGTTAAAAAGAGGGCACTAAATTTTAAAAAGGCGTTTGAGATGGCGGTCGTAGAGATTTTCCTCGACGCATGATCCGATGAGCGTGCTGTGTTTCCCGAGCAGGTTGGTATAATGGTCGCCCATTTCGGCGGCAATCTTGTAACCGACATGAATCAGCTGCCTGAAGTTTGGGTTGTAGTCCGGATGTCCGGGTATGTGACGCAGGGTATTGGCGAATTTTTCGCTGCTCCACGAATTCACCTCTGCTGCCGATGGAAGCATGGATTGTTTGATGTCGATCACATCAGCATAAGGTGCACAAAGCTCCTCCTGCCGGGAAAGTGCCTGTGTGTAGATGGATTGAGCAGCTTCGAGGGCTTCTCCACCGGAGAGTGCCAGTCCGATGACTTCTTCCAGCCAGGTTGTACCGGCGGTTTTCACATGGATACCCTTGTCATGTTTGGTAATAATTCGCTGAATTTCAGGATAGATAGAGAATTTATCGGAGCCTGAGTGTACGCTGAGTTTCAGGTTGCCGGGCAGATTGAATTCCTGGATGGCAAATTCAATGACCAATATATCCTCTTCAAATTCCTGGGCGAATTTGGCCACATCGCCAACATAATCAACTCCCTTATTAAACCTACCGGTGAATTTGGGGGCGATAGTCTGTGCAGGAATGCCAAGGTCTGAGATCATTTTCAAGATAAAAAAGAGTTCAACCGGCGATTGTGGCGACTCCACTTCATCCATAGAAATCTCGGTTACGAAATTCTCTGCTCCTTTGCGATCGGCAATGAAGCGGTAGATATTACTGGCCTCATTGATGGCAATAAGAAATTTATCGGCAATCTTAGTGAGAAGTTCCCTGTCCACAGCAAACGGATGGGCAATTTTAGGGATGGAGAGTGATCCGGAATACGATTTGCAGGAAGCGATGAAAGCATTAATCTCCTGACGGGAAGGTGGTATTCCAATTTTCCCGGCTACGTCGATGGTAAAAAAGTCGGAAGAGTGAATGAAATTCTCCACATTTTCCAGATTGATATGGTCTGCATCGACACAATAACTACCCTTGTAACCTAAAGCCGCAACTGCCTGATCTGCTTCAATCCGGGTATCCTTTGGATGGGTGTGGACATAACCGTGCTCGCGGTTGGACTTGTTCCAGACGGGTGTAACTTCAATGCCGCCAGACCGGGCCTTCAGGAGCGCCCTGAGCTGAGCTTCTCCCTGGTGTGCGAACCTGTCGCCAATACCAAAACTGTATTTTCCTAACCTCATATTATTATGGTATAAAGTGTGTTTTTTTTTGGATCAAAAAATGTTCCGTGTTCGTTCACGAAAGTAAAGATTATTTTTAAATTCCTTATGAGAGCGGCAAAATTTTTTCCGTGTTCGTACACGATATGAAAAAAATGATTAATTTTGTATCAATATAAGCCATTGATGAGAAAGAATATTCGGATAAAAGATATTGCGCTCAAAGCTGGCGTTTCGATTGGTACGGTCGACCGGGTCCTGCACAAAAGGGGTGAAGTTTCGGACGAGACCAAGGCTAGAATCCAGCAGATCATCGACGAGCTCGATTACCGTCCCAATTTGCTGGCGAGTAGTTTGGCCTCGAAGAAGAGCATTTTATTCACTACGTTGATGCCAAAAGCCGTCAATGCTGATTCCTACTGGTCTAAGCCACAACTCGGCGTTGAAAAAGCCATGAACCAGCTCAAGGCTTATGGTGTAAGAATCCAGCAATTTTATTTCGAAATGGATGATTCAACTTCATTCTCGGCTGAAGCGGAAAAATTGCTACTTACTTTTCCGGACGGTGTAATGCTTGCTCCGTGGGCTAAACGGGAGGCCATTCAGCTTACCAGGAAGCTGGACGAACGGAAGATTCCATATATATTTATCGACGCGAACCTTCAGGAGTCACATCCAGCCGGTTTTGTGGTTCAGAGCTCATTCGACAGCGGTTTCCTGGCTGCCAAGCTGATTGATTGGGGAGTGAAGGAAAGCAGCATCATTTTACTGATTCATGTTGCCAGAGAATCTGATAATGCGAGTCATCTTTTACAGCGCGAACGAGGCTTTATGCGCTATTTTGAAGAGAAAAAGAGCAATCATCAGATCATCAAAATGGAGATTTCCAGATGTTCTGATGAAATAGTCACCCATTTATCCGAAAAGGGCCTCGATCCATGCGAAGTGAAGGGTGTCTTTGTTACGAATTCAAAAGTTCACCTGGCGGCCGACTGTTTTAAAACACTGTGTCTGGCTCCGAAAATCATTGGATACGACCTTATCCCACAAAACATAATGCTGCTAAAAGAGGGTAAGATTGATTTCCTGATCTGCCAGAAACCCGAACTGCAGGGATTTCATTCCATACAGCTTCTATTTGACCTGATTGTCAAAAAAGAGAAGATCAGGAAAGAAAACTACACCTCTATTGACCTGATTACCAAGGAAAATATTGATTTCTACAATTCATTATAACATTAATAAACAAGATAGATTTTTTAACATGAAGAAAATTTCTTTTGACGATCTGAATGGAAAGGTATGTGTCATTACCGGTGGCGCCGGAGTGATCGGAATCTCGATGGTGAAGGCGCTTGTTTCTGTTGGAACCAAAGTGGCCATCGTCGATATCAACGAGGAACTTGCCCGGCAGGTGGCCGCCGACATCAGCAAAGAATTCAAGGCAATTTGTATCGGTGTAAAGGCGAATGTGCTTGATAAAGAGTCTCTTGAAGCAGCCAAGGTTATTATCAATGAAAAATTGGGTCCTATCGAACTGTTGATCAATGGTGCCGGCGGTAACTCACCTCAGGCAACCACACAGGTCGAGCAGATGGAAGAAGGTGATCTTGAGAACCTCGACAAGACATTTTACGGTCTGCAAATGGAGGGTTTCGACAAGGTCTTTGCCTTGAATTTTAAAGGGACCATTCTGCCAACCATGGTTTTTACCCGCGACATGCTCCTTAGCAAGAAGGGTTCAGTGCTGAACATCTCATCCATGAATTCTTATCACCCGCTTACCAAGATTCCTGCCTATTCTGCAGCGAAAGCTTCGGTCAACAATTTCACCGAATGGTTGGCTGTCCACCTTGCAAAAATGGGTATCCGGGTCAATTCTGTCGCTCCGGGCTTCTTTATCACCAACCAGAACCGTTTTCTGGTGCTGGACGAAAAAACAGGCGGCTACTCTGCACGCGGAACCAAAATTGTCACCAATACCCCGATGGGTAAATTTGGTGATCCTGATGATTTACAGGGTGCTACGCTCTATCTTTTGTCCGATATTTCCTCTTTCGTTACCGGAATCGTCATCCCGATTGACGGCGGTTTTAATGCCTACAGCGGCGTTTAAAAATTTTCTCACATGAGTATTTCAATCAAACAAAATTGCAAAACATCCCTTCTGGTCCCCACCAGCATGGGGATTCGATTAACTCCGGCGAACGGTCAGCCCGTTCACAGCAGCTCTCTTTTTCAAATGGAGGTATCCAGCGCTGAAACCAATGTAGCCAGTATTTCCTCTTACCTTGGCCTTCCTGTTAAAGTATTGACGACTTTCGTTAAGGACAGTCAGATCGCTAAAATGATCAAAATCAATCTATTAAGCCGCGGTATGACTTACGAAGGACCCGAAGTTGAACAAGGCGATCCCTGGGGTTATCGTCACCAGTTCAACATCGCCGACAGCGGATTTGGCACAAGGGGACCACGTGTCCAAAACGACCGTGCAGGCGAAGTTGGCCGTACCCTGAATGTTAGAGATTTTGATCTGGAGCGTATTTTTAAGGAAGAAGGCGTTCAGATTGTGCATTTATCAGGATTGATCGGCGCTCTGTCGCCAGAGACGAGCAAATTCTGTCTGGAGCTGGCCCGTGCTGCCAAAAAATATGGGACCCGCATCGCCTTCGACCTGAACTACCGTGCTTCTTTTTGGAAGGGCCGCGAAGCTGAATTGAGTGCTATCTTTGAAGAAATCGCCTCTGTGGCAGATATTCTGATCGGTAATGAGGAGGATTTCCAACTTTGTCTGGGCATCGAAGGACCTGAAGCCGGAGGAAAGCAACTGGCATCCGAAATTGATGGCTTTAAGGAGATGATTTACAGGGTAAAAGCAAAATTCCCGAATGCCTCCGTTTTTGCAACGACCCTGCGCCAAGTGGCGAGTTCCAACGAACATCTCTGGGGCGCGCTTATGCTGGAAGGCGCTGAATGGCATGTAGTTGAACCACGAAGGATCAATGTCCTCGATCGTATCGGTGGGGGAGATGGCTTCGTCGGCGGACTGCTTTACGGAATTCTGAAGGGTTGGGAGCCGGCCAAATGGATCCAGTTCGGCTGGGCTTCTGGTGCCCTGGCTACTACCTTCCTGACCGATTATGCCCAACCTGCCGATGAAGACATGGTTTGGAATATCTGGAAAGGAAATGCACGCGTGAAACGATAAAATTGTTTGAAATGCCCTTCGGCCCTTTGACCCTTCGGCTGCGCTCAGGGACCGGAACCCG
>DATCHD010000097.1:0-38644 GCA_036508555.1 Prolixibacteraceae bacterium | reverse complement strand
ACCATTTTCACCTTTTTCTTTACCATCAGATGAGCGGTATTCTCACTGATGGCCGGATAGGAAAGGTAGTAGGCTTTCTGGCCGAAATAGAGATCGAATCCGGTATAGAACAACACTACGGATCCAGGCTGAAGATGGTTGAAAGCCGATTCGGGAACATCGATGATTTTCTGTCCGACCACATTGATCAGCAAGCCTGGTCCGGCGAAAGCGTCCACCGGGAGATCGGCCATCCTGGTAAGACTGGCTGTTAAATGCATGGGTCCGTCGAGATGCGTGCCGGAATGCATGCCGGTCGACAGAAGGAAATTGTTGTGACCCTCTTCATGAAATGATGCAACTTGCTTCAGCAAAACCGGCACATCGCCAGGATAAAAGGGCATTCCATCAGCGATGGGTTGTGTGAGATCGATGTAGGAGAACATGGTTTGAAAAGTTTAAAATGTTTCCGGTCCCTGAGCCTGTCGAAGGGCCTACCGGCCGCTAAGCCCTTCGACAGGCTCAGGGACCGGAGAGGAGCCGCTATCCCTCGTTTGCAACGAGGGATAACAATGTGATCCCTCGTTGCAAACGAGGGATCACAGCATAGTATTAAATACGAACCAGCGAACTCTCTTTCACCCAGCCCTTGTTTCCATCGGCAAGTCTGATTTCGATCCAGTCGCCTAATTTATCGGTAATCTGGACGCTCAGTCCTTCGTGGAGGATGAAAAGTTCCGTCCCGCTTTCGCTGGGCGACCCCTTCATTCTGATACTTCTTTCGGTGATAACGCCACTGTTATGGTTAACGAGTTTGCTTCGCTGGGTTGAACCAAAAGAGTAAGTAACAAAGCTGTAACTAAGGGCTAACACTGCAAGCCAGAAGGTTAACTGCTTGTTTCTGATGGTCGCGGAGAACAAAAACAGTGCGAAAAATATCAGAAACAGGAAAAAGCTGACAAGGGTATGCGTACCCCAGCTGTCGGCAGGTCTGGAGTTGATCAGTTCGTGCCACCAGCGCAGAAAGCCAGGTTCAGGCAAAAGGTCGATGTTGTCGACGACCTGTCTCTTAGTCATTTCAAGGTTAAATCGCGCATCCTCATTGGTCGGCTGGAGCTTGAGCGCCCTTTCGTAATTCAGAATCGCGTAGGTGATATTGTTGGATTTATAAAGCGCATTTGCCAGGTTATAATAGAGTTCAAATGACTCAAATCCCTTGGAAGTAATGGCTTCGTAGGTCTTTGCCGCTTCAGCGTATTTCCCGGCAGTGTAAAGTTGATTGCCTTTGGCCAGAGAATCCTGCAGGGCAACCGGTTGGGCGCTGACTGCCTGAAGACTGCCACTAAGAAGCAGAATCAACAGGTATTTTTGAATGATATTTTTCATAATGGTTCTCATTTAATCTCTTTCTCCATGACTGACATCACATCTGTGGCCTCTTCATAGAGCTCATGCATTTTGGCAGAGCCTCCGTCGGGTGCGAAACGGGCATACTCGCAGGTTTCGAGAATCTGTACAAACCTTTCCACAATCGTTGAAGAAACGGAATGTTTCGTGAGTTCATCAGAGGCTTTTTCGCGGGAAAGCTCAGATGCGGGGATGGTCAGTTTGTCGCTGAGGTAACCCCAGAAGGCACGGGTAACGGATTCGTAGAACTTCTCATCTGAGCCCGATTGCAGATGTCCGCTGGCTTCCTTGAGCCTCTTCAGCGCCACCTTGCTGGCCTTCTTGTTCTTCATCCTGGCTACATTGGCATTCTCCCTGATCCGTTTCTGATTGAGTAGATAAATGGTAAGCAGGGTAAGAAGGCCACCCAAATAGAGCAGGTAGAAGGCAAATGAGCCGAAGAAAGTATAGCCCTTCGGCTGAAGTATAACGGGTCCGGTCTTGATGAAACGGATATCGGTGCCCAACTGCTTCAGATCCTCTTTGGCAACAGCGCTGATCACCTGATTGCTGCGGGTCCCATCTCCTTTTTCAACTTTGATCTGGTATTCATCAGTGGTCTTGGTGACATATTTTTTCGAGTCTGTATCAAAATAGACGAAGTTGACCGCCGGGATGGTATAGGATCCGGCAAAACGGGGCAGGAAAAGATATTCGAACGAGATATTCCCGTTGAGGCCTTGGTCAGAAGCGGTGAAATTACTGTTTGTCTTGGGATCATAAACTTCGAAATCGGCCGGAAAAGCGATCTTCGGCGGATTGATCAGCTTAATATTCCCATTGCCGGTTACATCCAGTTTGATGGTGATGGCATCGTTCTCCCTGACGTTTTTAGCCGTAATCGAAGAGCGGATATCGAATTTTCCTACCGCACCCGAGAATCCGGAAGGGGGAGAAGGTAGTGGTGTCACATTGACCGATACCGGATCGCTGGTGATGGTTGCCTTCACGCTGGCGAAGGAATCGAAGAAATCATCGAAGATGCTCTGCGATTTTCTGACCCTTTGCTGAACGATACAGTCAATTTTTACTGCTCCGATCGTAATATTTCCTGTCTGCTGCGGGAAAAGCAAGGTCTTTTTCAAAGTTCCAACATTGTAAATCTCGCCGTTATAGGTCTCCCGTTGCAGGGAAATCTGTTGTGGAAGCGGAATATCCTGTGCCCAGAATCCTTCGTAATTTGGAATGGAAATATCCTCAAAACCGTTCAGGTTGACTTTCGAGTAAATTTTAATGGTAGCAGTCAGATGTTCGCCCTTGTGCACCGATCTTTTGTCGAGATTCATCCTAACAAACAGATCACTTTTTGGCACGGTACCCGGAGTTGTTGTCGGAGTATCCACCCCACCAGTCGAGGGCTTGGCTGATCCCTTCACCACTTCAATAGTCTGTCCATTGGAAGTATAATCCTTACCGTCTACCGTGATGGTCCCGGGGGTAATAGTGTACCGGCCCTCTTTTTTCGCACGCAACACATAAAGATAAGAAAAGGAGACTTGAGAGGAGCTGACCCCGTTGATGAGCTGAAAGGAGGTGCTTTGAGAAGTTGATGGCCCCATCAATACATCAAAATCTTTCAGATCAGGAAGCTTGAGATTCTGCCCTTTGGCATTGACAGAAAAGGCAAGCCTGAATTGTTCTCCCAATTCCACGACCTGTGGCGCCTCCATCGTGAAGGTAACCTTCTCCGCCGCCCATCCCGGCAGGGCGATGAGCAGGATAAAGAGTAATGATTGTATCTTTCTGAAAATCATCATTATAAAATCGTTATATTCTATTTTTTCATCAAGTGACTAAAATACTTAAAATACCTCAAGACTTTCTACTACCAATTCTTCTCAACATTTCTTTTTTGAGCCTTCAGGGCCTGCATTTTTTTGACCTTTTCCTGGGTCTGCTTTTCGTCATTCTCTAAGGCCTGAAGCATCTGCTCAGCATTCTGCTTAGAAATTTTATTCTGTTGCTGCTGCTGTTGCTGGTCTTTCTGCTGATCCTTGTTTTGATCTTGATTTTGCTTCTGCTGATCCTTGTTCTGGTCTTTATTCTGGTCTTTGTTTTTATCCTTATTTTTGTCTTTGTCTTTATCCTTATCTTTGTCTTTATCCTTATCCTTATCCTTATCTTTATCTTTCTTCTTCTCCTCTTCCTTCTTCATCTTCATGGCATAAGCCAGGTTATACTTGGTTTCCGGATCGTTGGGCGTGATACGCAGCGCTTTTTTGTAGGTCGCGATACTCTCGTCGAGCTTCTTTTGCACCAGAAAGGAGTTGCCCATGTTGTGCAGCGCTTTGGACTTATCTGCGGGCATGGTCGCCTTTTCAGCGAGATTTTCGAACTCCTTAGCAGACTCCTCGGCTTTCTTTTGTTTGTAAAGCGAATTCGCCAGATTAAATTGCCACTGATGATCTTCTGGTTTCAATTCCAGTGCGCGCCGATAAGCTACTTCGGCCTTTCCAAAGCTGATGCTGTCAAGTTTGGTGGTATCCTTCAGTCCCGTTGCATAATAATCATTGCCCTCCCTGATAAACTTCCGCTCCTTCTGCGCCTGGGCAAGGAAGGTCGTCGAGAGCACGATGATGAAAAGTAGATATTTTTTCATGATAACTGCTTGTTTGTTCCAAATAACCTGAAATTTTTCAGCCATTTATTTTTTCGGTCCAATATCAGGAAATCCAGTAAAATCAGACAGAAAGCCATCATCAGGAAGACTCCGAACTGATCGTTGTACTCTGTATATTCGCGGGTTTCCATCTCGGTCTTCTGCATTTTTTCGATTTCATTGAAGAGGTTATTCAACCCTACTTCCGCAGAGCTGGCCCTGATATAAGAACCTCCTCCCGCTTCGGCAATCTGCGTCAGCATAGACTCATCCAGTTTCGTTACCACGATACTGCCGGACTTGTCTTTCATGAAGTCGCTGCTTCCTTCCGTTATCGGGATGGGTGCACCTTGGGGCAATCCCATGCCGATGGTGTGCACGACGATGCCCTTTTCCTTCGCGTTTTTGGCGGCTCCAACGGCATCGTCCTCGTGGTTTTCACCATCGGTGATCACGATAATCGCCCGGCTTCCCTGAAATTTAGGAGAAAAGGACTTCGTCCCCATATCGATGGCTGCGCCGATGGCAGTACCCTGAACCGGCACTACATCCGTGCTAATGGATTCCAGAAAGAGTTTGGCGGATGAATAATCCGAAGTGATTGGAAGCTGAACGTAGGCCTGACCGGCAAAAACGATCAGACCGATCTTATCATTCTTGAGCCTGTCGGTCAATTTAGCGATGGCCCTTTTGGCTCTCTCCAGCCTGTTGGGTTTGATATCCTGCGCCTTCATGCTATTGGAAACATCCAGTGCGATGATCAGTTCGATACCTTTCCGCTTGGTGAGGGTCAGTTTTGAACCAAACTGCGGCTGTGCCAAGGCTGTAATCAGGCAGGTAACAGCCAGCAGCCAGACGCCAAATTTGATAACAGGCCTCCCGGCAGAAATACTCGGCATCAGTTGCTCGAGTAAATCCAGTTGACCAAAATTCTTCAATTTTTTGTTACGGATGATCCTGTTGTAAATGAACAGGAACGCCAACGCAGGGAGAACCAGAAAGATATAGAAATATTCGGGATGAGCGAATCTAAACGAATCCATACAGTTTAATTATCAATGCGTTATGGTAATTTTCTAAAGTAGGTAAGTTGAAGAAATAATGCCAGCAAGGCCAGGATCAAGGCTGGGAAAGCGTATCTTTTGTACTCCTCGGTCTTGGAATTCAGCTCCTTGCTGTCGATCTTCGATTTCTCCAGCCGGTCGATCTCCTTGTAGATTTCGGCTAATTTCAAGTTATTCGTAGCCCTGAAATATTTTCCGTCAGTGATGGTGGCGATAGCCTGAAGCGTCTTTTCGTCGATCTTCACTTCGATATCCCGCATCTGGATGCCAAACGGAGTCTGGACCGGAAACGGCGCGGTACCTATGGTTCCGATGCCGATGGTATAGACCCTGATGCCAAACGTCTTGGCAATTTCGGCAGCGGTGATCGGCGCTATCTCTCCCCGGTTGTTCTCACCGTCTGTCAGCAGAATGATTACCTTGCTTTTGGCCTCACTGTCTTTGAGCCTGGAGACGGCATTGGCCAAACCCAGACCGATGGCAGTACCGTCTTCGATCATACCGCTTTCGATGTCATGAAACAGGTTCATCAGAACGGCTCTGTCGGTCGTCAGTGGGCACTGTGTGAAGCTTTCGGCCGAAAAGATGACCAGTCCCATGCGGTCGTATTCCCTCCCGGCGATAAATTCTGTAGCCACATTTTTGGCGGCTTCCAGCCGGTTCGGCTGAAAATCGCGGGCCAGCATCGATCCCGAAATATCCAGGGCGATGACGATATCGATTCCCTCGATGGTCTGGTTACGCCAGCTGCTGGACGACTGAGGTTTGGCAAGTGCCGCAATCAGCAGCGACAAGACTCCCAGCTGCATGATGAATAAGGCGTGCCGCAGGTAATGTTTCCAGGTTTTGGATGCATCTTTAAAAGGAGTGACACTCGAGATTCTCAGACTGGCACTCGATTTCTTCTGTTTCAAGATATACCAGCCAATCAGCGGAAGTAAAATCAGCAGCAGATAAAAATAGTCGGGGCGGGCGAAAGTTATGCTGTTCATGGCTGCTCCTCTATTTCGTTTGAATTTTCGGCAGGCTGGGCTGGCTGCTTCTTAGGAGTCTCCACCGGTTCCACCTTGGTCTCTTCTACCAGCGTATAAGCTTGTACCAGAACTAAATGGTTCTCATCGGACAGAGGAGTATATTTCGCGAACTTTACCAGGTCGGAGGTTTCCAGGGTACGTTGTAATCCGGTGAGAAGGGTGCCTTTGACCTCCGTATTTTCTTCCTTCAAAGAAGTAAGGATCTCCTGTGTGGTTTGCTCCATGGCGGGAACCTCGAAACGCTCTTCGAGATAAACCCGGATGATATCAGTCAGACGTGTGTAGTAATCCTTGACCTTATCGTGCTGCCAGAGTTGTTCCTCCTTCAGCTTGTCCAGCTCACTCAGCGCAACAATATACGGCGGCAGTTTAGGCTTCGCCGGAAGTCTAAAAATGGGGATGTTCTTTTTCCTGCGGTTGATGGCATAGATGATAAAGAATACGATGGTTGCCAAAAGGATGATCCCCAGAATCCAGGGTGCCACCTCCTTGAAAGTAACGGGTGCGCCATAAGGCTTCTTGATATCCGCGAATCCCTTTTTCAGATCTACCGGTGGAACTTTCACGAACAAGATGAGCGGATTGCTCCGCAGCGTATCCGGTGTGATTTTGGAACGGCCGACGAACTTAAAGGGATCGATGGGATGTGGTCCGCTGTCGAAGGCGGTAATCAGATAACTCTGACGCATCTGCAGGATTCCATCTCCCATTTTGGATGAATCCCTGGCCGACCTGGAAACCACTTCCACTCCGTGTCCCAGACTATCTGGTAGTTGAGGAAAGGAAATAGAAATTCCCACAGGATATTCCGCCACAAGTATCATTTTGATCTGATCACCCAGCCAAATGGAGTCCCTTTCCAGGGAGGTGCTCACTTTGACCTGCTGAGCCCCTGCGGAACTTATGATTGTGAAGAAAATTAAGCTGACAAAAAGATATTTCAGTTTCAACATAATAAAAATCAAAGTTTGTGTTCTCTTTTCTTGAAAAGCGCAACCAGAGATTTGACGTAATCTTCCCTTGTGTTGATACTTACGAAGTCGATTCCCGTCTTTTTCAAGAGGGTTTCCATCTCTTTTCTTGCATTCCGCCAGTGGAAGATATAACTCTTGCGAACGGAACTGCTGGAGGTATCGACCCAGATGTATTCACCTGTTTCGGCATCTTTCAGCTTGATCATCCCGATATTCGGCATTTCAGTCTCCCGTTCATCGAAAATATGCAGCGCTACCAGGTCGTGTTTGTTGTTGGAGATGGAGATTGCCTGTTCCATCCCGGCGTTCTGATCCATGAAATCGGAGATCAGGAAGGCGGTGACGTGACGCTTCATGGCATTGGTCAGGTATTGCAATGCCAGCGGAAGATCCGTCTTTTTGGATTCCTCCTTAAACTCTATCAATTCGCGGATGATCCTTAGGGTATGGGTTCGTCCCTTTTTCGGCGGGATGAATTTTTCTATCCGGTCGGAGAAGAAGATCACTCCGATCTTGTCGTTGTTCGAAATGGCAGAAAAAGAGAGGATGGCAGCGATTTCAGTAATCAGCTGCCGTTTGAGTCTGCCGACCGTTCCAAAATCGTTGGATCCACTGACGTCGATGAGCAGCATCACGGTTAACTCCCGTTCTTCTTCAAAAATCTTAACGAACGGATGACTGTACCGGGCCGTTACGTTCCAGTCGATGTTACGGATGTCGTCGCCGAACTGGTACTCGCGCACCTCGCTGAAAGCCATACCACGACCCTTGAAGGCGCTGTGGTACTCACCTGCAAAGATGTTACGCGACAATCCCCGCGTCTTTATCTCTATTTTTCGGACTTTCTTTAGTAATTCAGTTGCTTCCACTTTTGTGCTGTTTATAAAATCTTATCTCAAAGTTACCATTTCCCGGGTTCAGGATGCAGATTGCAAATCTGCATCAGCGATGTTTTCCGGTCCCTGAGCGCAGTCGAAGGGCCTCGTGGCCGGTAGGCCCTTCGACTGCGCTCAGGGACCGGTGCAGACTAAGGCACTTCAACCGTGTTCAGAATCTCACTGATAATCTCTTCGGAGGTCAGGTTATTGGCTTCGGCCTCATAACTTAATCCGATCCTGTGACGCAATACATCATGGCAGACCGCACGGATATCTTCGGGAATAACATAACCACGGCGTTTGATGAAGGCATACGCCTTGGCGGCCTGTGCCAGACTGATGGAGGCACGCGGGGATGCCCCATAAGTGATCATCTCCTTGAATTTGGCAAGGTTATGCGTTTCCGGTTCTCGCGTCGAAAATACGATGTCGATGATATATTTCTGAATCTTTTCATCCATGTAAACCTCCTTGACAACTTCCCTGGCGCGGACAATATCAGCTGTATTGACCACTGCACTGGCTCTTGGGAACTGTTTCATCAGGTTCAACTGGATGATCAGTTTCTCTTCGTCTTTTTTTGGATAATTCAATACCACTTTGAGCATGAAACGGTCGACCTGGGCTTCCGGTAAACGGTAAGTTCCCTCCTGTTCGATAGGATTCTGGGTAGCCATTACCAGGAAGACGCTGTCCAGTTTATAGGTGTGGTCGCTGATGGTAATCTGGCGCTCCTGCATGGCTTCCAGCAAAGCAGACTGAACTTTCGCGGGAGCACGGTTGATCTCATCCGCGAGCACAAAATTGGTGAAGATTGGTCCTTTTCTGACCATAAATTCCTCTTTCTTCTGACTGTAAATCATGGTACCCAGAAGGTCGGCAGGCAAAAGATCGGGGGTAAACTGGATACGGGCGAATTTTGCATCGATGGTCTGTGCCAGCGTATTAATTGCCAGCGTTTTTGCCAGTCCGGGAACCCCTTCAAGCAGGATATGTCCGTCTGACAGCAAACCGATCAGCAAACTTTCAACCAAATGTTTTTGTCCGACGATTACCTTGTTCATCTCCATGGAGATAAGATCTACAAACGAGCTTTCACGTTGGATTTTTTCATTCAACTCCCGAATATCTACTTTTTGATCCATAATCATAAGGATGATTTTTATTGATAAATGTTAAAACGGTTACGAAAATAGTGTTTTGAACTATTAATGAAATCAAGAAATTATTAAAAAATGTTAAGTCACCTTTATAAAGCACCCTTAACCATTGGAAAGGCCATATTTGTGTAAATTTGCATCAATTTGTGGTAATATGAGGTATTTTATTCAACTTTCCTACGACGGCACCAACTATCATGGTTGGCAAATTCAGGAGAATGCCCTGTCGGTCCAGGCAGAGGTCGAAAAGGCACTCGCTGTTGTGACCCGCGAAACGGTGGAGCTCGTCGGTGCAGGCCGCACGGATACCGGTGTCCATGCCTCTTTTTACATGGCCCATTTCGACAGTAACCTGGAAAATTTGTCTGACGAGAACCTCGTTTTCAAACTTAACTGTCTGCTTCCTTCCGATATTGCCGTTCAAAAAATCTTTCCGGTCAGGCCGGATGCTCATGCCCGTTTCGATGCCACCTACCGGGAATATAAATACTTCCTTTCGCGCCATAAGGATCCGTTTACTGTCCGGTATGCCGAAAAGGAAAGCCGTCTGCTGAATATGGAAAAGATGAACGAGGCAGCGTTAATTCTCTTCGAATACCACGATTTTACCAGTTTTAGCAAACTGGGAAGCGACGTAAAGACCAACAATTGTGTGATTTTTAAAGCTCTCTGGGAGGAGGTGGGTTCTCAACTTGTCTTCACCATCCGGGCCGACAGGTTCCTCCGGAATATGGTAAGAGCCATTGTAGGAACCCTTATTGATATTGGCCTGGGCAAGTTAACGATGGAGGACTTCAGGATGGTAATTAGCAAGAAAAACCGAAGCAGTGCCGGTGCGAGTGTCCCTGCAAAGGGGTTATTTTTGGTAGATATCGGGTACCCGGAAGACATCAAAAAACCACCTAACCACAGATAATAAAAATTACGCTGATTATCCTTTAGACCCTTCGACTTCGCTCAGGGACCAGCACAAACCAGCTCCGGCGGATTTGCAATCCGCTGGTAAACTTATGCCAACGGATTGCAAATCCGATGGAGCGAGTTTTTCATCTTCCCATTTTCCAATTCGTTCCAGATCTTCCAGGCCGCCAGGGCCTGCAGCTCTAACATTTCATAACCGTTTTTGATGGTAGCACCGCGTTCCGCTCCCTTTTGGAGAAATTGGGTGACGGGAGGATTGTACACCAGGTCGAAAAGCAGGTGGCGTTCGGTGATATATTCAAACGGTATTTCCGGGCAGCCTTCTATCTTCGGGAAGGTGCCGAGCGGAGTCGTGTTGATGATGATCGTATGTTCTCCCAGTAATTTCCTGGTAAGGTCTTTGTATGAGATAGATGTGCCTGGTTTGGAATCACGGGAAACCAGTAAAGAGGGGATCGAAAGATCGTCCAGGACTGCAACGACTGCTTTGGAGGCGCCCCCGGTACCCAGTACCAGCGCTTGCGAGTGATGAGTCTGGAGGAGTGGCCGGAGGGAATCCCTGAAGCCGATGAGATCAGTATTAAATCCTCTGAGCCTGGGCGTTCCATCTGTCCTGTCGACCTTCACGGTATTGACTGCATTGATAGCGGCAGCCTTTGGATCACAGCTATCCAGGTAGGGAATGATAGCCTGTTTGTAGGGAATGGTGACATTGAAACCGATCAGTCCAGGATGTTCCTTAATTACTGCGGGGAGCAATGAAAGATTACTGATTTCGAAATTCAGATATTCAGCATCGATGGATTCCTTTTCAAAATATGCCGTGAAAAACCGTTTTGAAAACGAGTGGGATAAGGGATAGCCGATCAGTCCGTAGGTCTGCATTTCTCTATCAGTTCTTTCACCCAGTCCGACTGTTCGAAGGCTGGGAAATTTTCGAGGAACTCGATGTGCTCTTCGAAATCTTCGGAAAGGGCGATTTCAAGTTTCAGTTTAGCGAGTTCGAAATTCTCCTGAAGGGCATAGAATCCGGCCTGTCTGTACAATATGGCAGCGCAAGAGGCCTCAGAATATTCGGCATCGCTCAATATTTTCAGGGCCTCTTCAAAATCGTTGTGGTTGAACAACAAATCAGCATAAGAGAGCCAGTATTCAGCAATCTCGTCGTCAAGTTCGAGCGCCCGCAGGTAGGAAGTTTTTGCATCCTTGAATTGATCGAGTGCGGCATAGGCTTTTCCCAATGCGTTCCAACATTCGGCACATTCAGGATTGAGTTCGAGCGATTTTATCAGCAACGGTGCGGCTTCGGCCGGAAGATTATAAATCAGCTTGACTAGTCCGGCACCGAACCAGCCATCCGCTGAATTGGGTTCGATGGCAAGTGTCCGGTCGTAGAACAAGGAGGCATTCTCAAAATCATCGAGCTGGAAATAGCAGTCGGCCAGGTAGAGGTGGGCATCTACAGAATCAGGATCTACTCTCAGGTAATCGTGGTAGGCAGAGACCGACTCTTCAAATCTTTCGACGGCAGACAAGGCATTGGCCCTGTTGAAGATGGCGGCAGAATAATTCTCGTCGATAGCCAGGGCATAATCATAGGAAACGATGGCTTCCTCGTAATCTTCGAGTCGGTTGTAGATAATTCCCAGGTTGTACCAGGCAGATTCTGAGAAAGGATCGATATCGAGAAATTTATTGTAGTATTCGATGGCTTTAGCATCGTTGCCAACCTTTTCATAGCAGAAAGCGAGATCGTACAAAACCGGTTCATGATCAGGATTTTCGTCCAGCGCCTTAAGCAGATAGGTGAGAGCCTCGTCGTAAGCACCTGTCTGAATGAAAGATATGCCGATATTATAAAGTAGTTCATCCCGGTCTTCGAAGGCAAATTGCTCCGCTTTTTTGAAATAGGCGTTGGCCCGGTGGTACTCGCCCTTCATGTTGTGGCAGGTTCCCAGCATCATCAGGATATCGGGATTGGTATCCTCGATCTCTTCCAGCGCTTTGAGCAGGTGTAATGCCTTGGGCACTTTCAACTGTGAAAGGTATATCTGGGCCTTCTTGATTTTGACTATGATGGAGTTCGGATGCTGTCTTAAGGCAATTTCACAAGCTTGTAAGGCATTGGAAAATTGACTCTTATCGATGTATTGATCTGCAATAAATTCAAAATCGCCTACATCGAAAAACTCCGTACGCTGTTCTGTAAGCATCTGTTTATAGCGCTTCAGAACACCGGCAAACTCCTTGCTATCGAAATTATCTCTTGACTCGTCCCACATCATATCGAACCACTTAAAATCGTTACAAAGTTAATCAAAATGGATTAAATAGGCTGATGTTCCGGCCTTAAAAGGTCATTAACTGTCTTGACCGGGTTGAAAGTGATAGGTGGCACCTCCACGAAGAAGGTGATCCAATCGGACATTGCACCATTCCACAGCCCCGGAAGTTCCTGAGCCTTAAGCGGTTTCCCATCTTTGAATTTGGTTGAAATGAAACCCGTTTCGGGATTCCGGAAATCAGGTAAAGCAAATTTTTCGCCCCTGAAATTGCGGATGCCGCACACCAGGTCGACTGGGTTGAAGTGTGTTGCGTGGGAAGCAATGGCTGACTGGTCGGGGTTCTTCAGATCGATCTGACTACTCTCGACCACCTGCAGCGTAGTGGTGCCGTCGGGCTGGATAGCCCAGAAGGGTCCGCCACCCGGTTCTCCTTCGTTTTTCACCATGCCGCATATGCGGATAGGCCTGTTCAGCTTGGATTTCAAATATTCGATTTTAGACGGACGGTCTGTAAAATGAACTTTTCCAGCAGGTCGGGTCGAAAGCTCATGTTCTAGAAATTCCAGCATCTCATCTATTTGAAAATCAGTAAGCTGCGAGGCATTATCGAGACAACGCAGGTTCTCAAAGATTTGATTCTGGCGCTCCAGCAGCATACCTGCAATCGCTTTTTTGTATTTAATGGTGTCGTCTTTTAACCGATCAGGAACGACGTTGTCGATATTCTTTACGAAAATCAGGTCGGCCTGAAGGTCGTTAAGATTCTCAAGCAGCGCACCGTGTCCGGCCGGTCTGAAAAACAATTTCCCTTCGGTGGTCCGGAAAGGCTCGTTGTTTTCATCTACCGCGATGGTGTCGGTCGAAGGTTTTTGCTCTGAGAAGGAAATGTTGTACTGAACTTCATATCTTTTCCCGAAATCTTTTGCCGCCGTCTGGCATTTCTTTTTAAAAAGAGGCAGATGTTCGGACGAAACCGTAAAGTGAATCCTTACAATATTTTTCGCATCTGCTCCGTACAGTGCGCCTTCCACGAGATGCTCTTCTGCCGGCGTCCTGCCGTGATCCGAATATTGGTGAAAATCGAGCAATCCTTTGGGCAGGAATCCGTAGTTTAGCCCTTCCGGGGAAAGCACAGCGCGCAAAATCTCCACATATTTCAGTCTTCCGGTAGCCTCTTTCAGGGAGCCCAGTTTTTCGATCAGCACAGGATAAAAAGCGAATTTGGAAAGCTGGTCAAAGAAATTCCTCACGCTTTTGTGACGATCCAGCGTTAAAAGTTGTGGTGCCTCGTCGTTGTTACCAGCCTCTTCCTGGTAAGAAAAGAGGGCATGAAACATTCTGCTGGCGGCGCCGGATGCGGGAACAAATTTCAACGGAATGGTGCCTGTTTCCAGTTGCGCTTCATAAAAGTCGACCAATCTCGAACATTCCGATTCACTGAGCCGGGTGATTCCATTTCCTACGCTGGCAGGGTTCACAGTCTTCAGAAACGGGAATCCCCTGACGAAATGAGCGATCTGATTCTGAATTTCTTCGGGGTGACTGCCGCGTGCAAGAATTTGTTGCTTATCTGCTGCTGTGAACAAGGTTTTCACGTTTCAATTTTCTATTGGCTGAATTTAGGAAAAGGAAACGAAATGGGAAAATGGGACCGGTCTCGCTCCAGCGGATTTGTAATCCGGTGGTGAAAGAATGCCAGCGGATTGCAAATCCACTGGAGCAATATATAAAGTGAATAGTGAAGAATGAAAGAGTAAATTTGGGGGATTAAATGGGATAATGGTTGACAAAGAATTTCTTTGGGGGAGTGACAAAAGATACAAAGACTATTCCGCCTGGTTCAGAAGGCGGTTCGATGGCCGTGTCCAGAAAATTTCGCTCGATGCAGGTTTTACCTGCCCTAACCGGGATGGTTCCAAAGGCACCGGTGGTTGCACCTACTGCAATAACAAGAGTTTCAATCCGGATTACTGCCGGACTGAAAAAATTATAGAGGATCAAATCATTAAGGGAATTCAGTTTTTCGCGAAGAAATACCCAACCATGAGGTACTTGGCCTATTTTCAGGCCTATAGCAATACCTATGCTCCGGCAGAAATTCTTCGTCAAACCTATGAGGATGCACTGCGGCATCCGGAGGTCATCGGATTGGTGATTGCCACACGGCCCGATTGTTTGAGTGAGGAAATACTCGATTTGTTAGAGGAATTTGCTGGTAAATGTTACGTTTCACTTGAACTGGGTATCGAGAGTCTAAAGGATGAGACGCTTCTGCGGATCAACCGCGGACATACCGTTCAGGAATCAATCGAAGCCATTCACCGGATCGCCCAACGGGGTATTGACAATTGCGTGCATCTTATACTCGGCCTTCCCGGCGAGGGAGAAGAAGACTTTATCCAATACGCCAAAATTCTTTCGAAATTACCTGTTCGCAGCATTAAACTGCATCAGCTTCAGATACATAAGGGTACCCGTATGGCTGTTGATTATAAGAAAAACCCTTTAGGATTTCATCTGTTCGAAGTGCAGGAGTATGCCGATCTGGTGGTTAGATTTCTGGAGCATCTTTCTCCCAAAATCATCGTTCAGCGCTTCGTCAGTTCAGCTCCTGCCGGTATGGTCATCGCCCCCTCCTGGGGATTGAAAAATTACGAGTTTGTAGCCAAAGTCGACAAACTGATGCTTGAGCGGGACACGTGGCAAGGGAAAAGGTTATAACATTATTTTTTGCCAGCCGCTACCGTATACATCGTTTCAGGATCGAAATATTTCCGGGCCAGTTCCCTGATTTGCTCAGGCGTAGTGGTCTTGATGGCGTGAATGATCTTGTCAAAATAGTCAACCTTCAGTCCGGCTTCGTAAAGCGAGGAAAAACTCTGTGCGCGGGCAAACGGTCCGTCGAAGTCTTCGAGCATCCTTCCCGAAAGGAAACTCCGCAAAGGCTCGAGTTCCGATTCCGGAACGAGTTCATCCTGCAGTCGCTGCATTTCATGGAAAATCTCCTTAATAGCTTCCTCTGTTTTTTCGGCAGTTATTTCGGCATGGATCATGAAGATAGCATCACGGACAAACGACACCACAGACGCATGAATGCCATAGGTGAGCCCTTTCTCCTCCCGGAGATTACTCATCAACCTGGAACCGAAATAGCCTCCGAAAATGGTGGTCAACAACTTAAGTCCGGGTGAATCGGGGTGATGCTGGGTGGGAACCCTCTTTCCAATGGTGACAGCATTCTGATTGGCATTTTCCCGCTCAATGAAACTACTTCTTTCACCTGAACTTTGCCCTGGAACCTGATCTGTTTTGAACTTTGAGGGGGTTCCCCAGGCAGGACCAAAATGATCAGCAATCATTTTCTTTACCTCCTCATCCACATCTCCTGAGGCGAAGAGGGTGGCGTTAGCTGAATAATAATGCTTCTTGTAATTGCTCATGGCACCCTCAACCGTTACCGAATCGTATGCCTCTGGCGAAGCGACCGGAGCATAGGGGTGACCTGGTCCCAAAAGAGATCTTAGGAAAGCACGCTGTGCAACCATCCCAACTTTCTCAGCATCTACTTGTGCTCTTTGCTTGCGTTTTTGTCGGGCAATTTCGAATTCATGCTCAGGAAAGGAAGCATCCTGAATGATCTCTGCCAGCAGTGGGATCAGGTGAGGAAGATGTTTTTTCAGCGCTAACAGCGAAACATAATTGTTGTCGTAATATGGGATCGAGTTAAACTGGGCGCCATAAAAATCTATTCTGTCAGCGATCTCCCGGGCGGTCTTGCTGGATGTGCCTTCAGCTATCATGGAAGCAGCCATTAAACTGTCCAACTTGGAGTCTTCGTACCAGTTACCGGCCTTGAAGCTGAAATCCAGCTTGACCACTTCCTGCGTTCCACCGTTTAGGGTGAAAAAGGTGGTGCCTCCTGGCAAAAGCTGATGCTCCGGTTCGATAAAATCAATCTTATCGACGGAATGTACTTCCGGAGCTATTTTTCTGAATGGGCTCATTTTTTAGAATTTTGAAGGGAAAGATAGTTCAGGATATTGCGGTTTCCTTTTCTAAAGAGGAGATTGGCTGTCTCCAGGAGATCCTCCGCGGTAATCTCCCTGTACTTTTCTCCCTGACGATTGATCTCCGAAGCGTCTCCCATGATCTCGAAAGATGCCAGCTGAATCGCTTTTTCCAGGTACCCTATCTCATTGAGCAGCAAATCGGATTCTACCCTGTTCTTGACTTTTTCCAGCTCGTAAGCGGTGATAGGCGTTTCAACCGTCATCATAATTTCTTCTAACATCTTCTCTCTCGCCAGGTGAATGTCGACACCGGTTGAGGCCTTGCCTGTTGCAATAAATAATCCGGGTTCATTTTCCCCCGATAGGTAAGCATCTGCTTCAGTGAAGAGTTTCTGCTCTTTTACCAGCCTGACTTCAAATCTGGATGAACTGCCGTTTGAAAGTATATCTGAAAGGAGATCAAGCACATAGAAATTTTTATCGTTTCTGGCGCCCATGTGCCAGGCGACATAAAAGGTGTCGATGGGAACATCCCGGTAGACAGTTATTTCTTGATCTGTTTGCTGGAGTGGTTCAGTCTGAGCTAGATACGGAGTGATTTCCCGCGAGGGGATGTCACCGAACCACTTCTGTGCAAGTTGGAAGGCTTCGGCAGATGCAATGTTTCCACTGATCACGAGCACTGCATTGTTGGGAGCATAATGATGGAAGAAAAAATCTTTCACATCACCCAAACCGGCCGATTCGATGTGCTCAGGTATAAGTCCGATGGTGGGCCAGCGATATGGGTGTACCTTGTAGGCCAGGTCGCGCAGCAGATGCCAAACATCGCCATAAGGTTTATTGAGATTGCGCTGACGGAACTCCTCTATCACCACTTTTTTCTGAACATCCAATCCCTTTTTGGAAAACTTAGGACCGAGCATCCTGTCCGATTCCAACCACAACGCTGTCTCTATGTTGTTGGCAGGCAGGGTTATATAGTAATTTGTCAGATCATTTGAGGTAAAGGCGTTGTTCGCACCTCCTGCTCTCTGAACGGCAAGGTCAAAGTCCTTCACATTGGCAGAACCGCCAAATGTGAGGTGCTCAAACAGGTGCGCAAAGCCGGTTCTGTTCGGATCTTCATGCTTGGAACCCACCTTGTAACAGACATTAACTGCAACGAAAGGCGTGCTTTTGTCGGTGTGGACAATGACCGTCAGTCCGTTGTCTAATTTGATCTTATCGAATTGAATCATGGTTGTCGAAATACTGACCGGATTACCGGGAAAGGCATCCTGTTTAAAGAAAAATTTTGGCAAATATAGTGATTCTTACAGATAGCTGCTTAAATAACTGGCATCGGATTCAGGAAAAACAGGAAGTCAGGGGTTGATTGTTTTTATACAATATAAATAACTATTCATCTACTTATTAACTCTTACATTAACTTGAATGTCGGATTATAAATTAGTAAACTCGCAAAATTTATTTCAAACCGAAAGAACTAGTGTTCTGTTAAGTGCCAATTGTAGGCTCTATACATATTTATTTCAATTTAATTAGCAATGGAAAAATCAAACAAACTGAAGACTGTGAAATTTTACAGCGGCGAGGAAACTCCGTTAGAAATGCATAAAGTACGTGTTGTTCAAAAACTTAACCTCCTTCCGGTAGAAGAGCGTAGCGAGGCTATCTACAGTGCAGGATTCAACACTTTCCTGTTAATGAACAAGGATATTTATCTCGATATGCTCACCGATTCCGGAACCAACGCGATGAGCGACAATCAGATAGCTGCCATGAGTGTGGCAGACGACTCTTATGCGGGTTCTGCAAGTTTCACCAAGCTGGAAAAAGCTATTCAGGATGTTTTCAACCAAAAATATTATTTGCCCGTGCACCAGGGCCGCGCTGCCGAGCATATCATCTCCAAGTCTTTCGTCAAACCCGGCACCGTGATACCTATGAACTATCACTTCACCACCACCAAGGCCCACATCGAAATGTGCGGCGGTACCGTGGAGGAAATTTACACGGACGAAGCGCTGAAGACGAAAAGCAATTTTCCGTTTAAGGGAAACATGGACATCAATAAACTCAACAAGGTCATTGAGAAATGGGGTGCCGAAAATGTTGCGTTTATCCGCTTCGAAGCTGGCACCAACCTGATCGGGGGTCAGCCGTTCTCCATGAAAAATCTCCGTGAAGCTTCTGCTATCGCTAAAAAGCATGGAATCAAGTTGTTGATGGACACCAGTCTGATTAATGAGAACCTCTATTTCATCAAAATCCGCGAGGAGGGTTACCAGGATGTTTCCCTGAAGGATATTATGCACGAAATGCTTAGCTACACCGACTTTTCCTATTTCTCCGGACGTAAGGTGAGCTGTGCTCGTGGTGGTGGTATCTGCACCAATAACCGTGAAATTTACATGCAGATGCGCGACTGGGTACCACTCTTCGAAGGTTTTCTTACCTATGGTGGAATGAGCGTGCGCGAAATTGAAGCCATGACAGTCGGATTGTATGAGACACTTGATTTTGATGTGATCAGTCATTCTCCGACTTTCATCAAATACCTGGTCGACACCCTCGACAAAAGTGGAATTCCGGTGATTACTCCTGCCGGTGGACTTGGATGCCACCTCGACGCGGGTGCCTTCCTATCGCATCTGCCTCAGGCACAGTATCCTGCAGGTGCCTTAGCCGCAGCGCTTTATGTAGCTTCCGGAATCAGAGGGATGGAACGCGGAACGATCTCCAGTGTTCGCGACGCGGATGGCAACGACGTGATGTCGGATGTGGAATTGTTGCGTCTGGCTTTCCCCAGAAGGGTATTCACCTTGTCGCAGGTCAAATATGCCGAAGACCGGATCAAATGGCTGTATGAAAATCGGCACCTGGTCGGCGGACTCGAGTGGACAGAAGAGCCTCCGGTACTTCGATTCTTCGTTGGTAAACTGAAACCAACCGGCGACTGGGTAGAAAAACTCGTGGCAAAATTCCGCAAGGATTTTGGCGATAGCCTTTAATTTGTTCCGGTCCCGGTCCCTGAGCGCAGTCGAAGGGCCTTGCTAACAGTATCAAAACCCCCTGCAAATTAAGTTTTGCAGGGGGTTTAATTATAAATTCAGTTTATGATCGTGAATTATTCTTCTTGAAATTCTCCGCTTGTTCGAAAATCTCAACATAAACTTCGTCCCGCTCTACCGGGGGATAGCCAAACTCATCCAAAAGCAAAATTAATCCGACTTTCAGGGCCGATTTAATATCGTCGCGTTTATTCCAGCCCCAACAACTCGATAAAAGCCCTCTCTAATTTTTCTTCGGTGAACTTCATGGCAGAGGTTTTTTTAGTTTCTTAATATCCTCCTCTATTTCTTTGAGACTTTGCTCTTTTTCGATTGCTTTTTGAGCGATCGTGTATTTTTCGAACTCTTCACCCGATTTCTTCAACGCTTTTTCGTGGCTGATTTTTCCAGCATGAGTGAGTAACTCTCTCCTGTTTAATTGCAAGATAACATCCAAGCGTTGTATCCAATCAGCCATATACATGGGAACGCCTTGCTGCGCCATAGTTTCGGCAAATGCCAGATATTGTTCTACCAGTAAACCGAGCAGTTTAATTTCATCTTCGTTCAGGTAGTTCTTTGCAATACTTACGTCCGATTTTTTGATGGCAACAGGACTCTTTTTGTCCAACGATTGCATTCCCATGAGAGGTAAACTTGCGTCCACTCTTCTGTAAATCAGCTCGGCTGCTGTTTGTTGGCTTATCGCCCGCAACAGTTTGTTTTGCACTATTTTGAAAAACTCAATAGTCTTTTCGTCTTTGGGGTTGTAGTCAATGCTGGTGGTATAAATGTCTTTGATTTTCTGGTAGAAGAATCTTTCCGAAATTCGTATCTCCCGGATGCGTTCCTGCAATTCAGTGAAATAGTTCATGGAATTGCCCGATTTAAAACGGTCATCATTTAAGGCAAACCCTTTGATAATGTATTCTTTAAGCCTTTGAGTAGTCCAAATGCGGAATTGAGTACCCTGAGGTGATTTTACCCTGTAACCTACCGAGATAATAACGTCAAGATTGTAGTGATCAATCTCCCGCTCAACTTCTCTGATTCCTTCCTGACGAACTTGTCGGAATTTCCGACAAGTTCGATTTGGCTCCAATTCAGCTTCTTCATACACATTAGCGATGTGTTCAGCAACGGTACTCCGGCCTTTGCCAAATAGTTCAGCCATTTGCTCTTGCGAAAGCCAAACGGTATCTTCCTCCAAGCGAACATCAATTTTGATGCTGCCATCGGAGTTTTGGTAAATGAGGATTTCGCTATTCATTACACTTTCATTATATTTCTATCAAACTGCATCAGGCTTAAAAGTAATCGTATTGCCTATTATGTGAAAAAAGCCCTCTTGTCCAATCAATTAAATAAAGACTCGTTCTAATTTTTCTTAATTTGCCAAGATCCTTCTTTTCGGCCTCCTATTCTTTCGATAATACCCGAATCTTTCAGCTTTTTAATGTGCTTTTCCGTTGCCCGGGAAGATATTCCTACTATCTTCCCTGCCTCCTCTGCGGTAATTTCAGGGTAGAGTGCAATAAGTTCAAAAACAATATTCCAGGTTGGGATTTCTTTTTCCGAACTCTTTTCCGAACCTTTTCCGAACTTATTCCGAATGTGTTCTGTAAGTGCTCGGTAAACATGCCAAAGGGATGGGTATTTAGCATATTTTACAAATTCAAATTAGTCAATAATGCTACTTTTTCCAATGTTTCAATAGCTCTTATTAAGTCGTTTTGAAAAATAGGGGTGTAAACGTCATAATGAGACCCAGGATTAAAAATATTTGTCCTCATTAAATCTAACTCCTGAATCAACCCCGCAGGCAACCCGTTAATTTTTGCAACTGCTCTAGACTTATTAATCAACTGACTCAAATTTAAATCATTAAATCTTTTGTCGTAATGGTGCTTTTTCGGTACATATTCATAAACAAAACATTCAGTAGCTTTTCTTAAATGATTTGCTGATGCCGAAAATTCTTTCTGTTTAAAAAAGCTTCTTGCACGTTCAAGATTTGTCTTAGACTTTATTATTAAAGGAAACTTTTTCCCATTCTTTTCATCTTCATACATTTCAAGTTTCAACCATTCATTTCCCTTGTTTCTTGCATTGATTTTTCCTTGAGCCAGTTCATAAAAATACTTGTCGTGAGTAAGCATTATGAGTTGATAACTATTTACATACCTGTCAAGCAATAAATTAAGCACAATGTCACGATTGCACATATCCAAACTTAAAAGCATATCATCAATTATCAAAGCTTTTAGTTCGGCTTGGTTTGGTCTGTTTGTCCAATCTTCGATGATGGCAAAGCGGATTGCCAAACCTATTGCACTCCATTTTGCTTCATTCAAAAATGAATGAGCACGTTTTACAACGTTCCTTTTGCCTTCGTATTGTGGAACTTGCAATTCAATAAAAGGTTCTTTCCAATTTGGGTCATTGGGCGATACATCATGGGTCGCACCTCTGAAATTAAGCTTGAAATCAAAATTTTGTTTGAAATCATCTTTCAGAATTACATTTGCCCGTTTTAAAATACTTTTCAGGTACTTTTCAATTTTAGAATTCCAGTTTTTTACCGATTTTACATAGCGTTGATAAATCGCATAATCTTTCTTTACTGCTTCCTGCGGATGTTCACTCATAGAAGCATTTGGATAAATCATTTTATCTATTTCATTGAAATCTTTTACTTTCTTTGGCCCATTTTTAAGTGTTTTATAATAATCCTCCACACTTTCTGTACGGCTGATGGTGTCAATTAAAATGTAAGGAAATATTTCATCTTCGAACCAGCCAAACAGGTTATTTTCTTTTGAATGTTTAATATGATGCAGCCGGAATATTATCCGATAATTTAAAAAGTCGCTTGCCATTCCACTTTCCCTGATGGAGGAATCTCGCATATTTGCTACAATCTGGTGTAAGTTAGGGTTGACCAGATATTCTTTGGGATTATTGCCGTTGCTATCTTTTAATACGGCCTTAATAAAAGGTGCTGAATTTTTTGTAGCGTGAATATTTACCAACCCAAACTCTCCATTTTTCTTGAAATACTTTTCAACTTCAAACTCATTCTTTTTGAATGCACTTTCTAAAAGGGTGTATAAAGCCCAGTAAATGGTTGATTTGCCACTACCATTTTCACCATAAATCAACAGGTTTTTTCCATCAATTTTTAAAAGTGGACTTTTCGGATCTTGCTTTGGAAAAAACTTAAAATTATTGATATGTAACTCATGTAATTTCATAGTCTAATGCGTGCTTTGGTTGATACGTTTGATAATCCAACTGCGGCTTTCCGATACAAGTATTCTGTTCCTTATTGGGTTATCCTTCTCTTTTAGCCAAAAGTAAATTTTTTGAATGGCATCCCTCTTCTCTTCAAAGGATTTTAATTTTGATATATTGGGGAAGTTGACAAATCGCAGCACATCAATTTCCTTTTCTTTCAAGTGTTCTTCAAAAATTAATTCGTAAACCATCATGTTCAATACCTCTTCAAAAGTTTCGCTAATGATTTGGTTTGAAGAGTGTTCAAGAATTTCTGGTATAATTGGGTCGTTTAATAAAATTAGGTATTCAGCAAAAGATGAGAATTGCTCTGCATTCTTCCTGAGCAATTTAGGTATTGGTAATTTCTCAACCTTATATTTACTCCATATTGTTGTCCCCATACCTGAAGTAGTCGATGTTTGATTAAAAAACCATAAAACAACTTTAGAGTTTAGAACCACAAGAAGTGGTTTTAATAATTCACCTGTAATAATAAAAATGGTCTTATTTGGATATATGCCTGAAGCGTCAAAGACAAATTTTTGCTTATCAGATAATTCTGCCCACATCAATTTAGGTAGTTCATAGTTTTTAAAAGTACCGGAAGAGTAATAATCTACTTGAAGTTGCCACCATTTATACGGAACTTCACCAGTTTTAGTATTCATTCCACCTCTTCTTGCTTCAAGTTTTTGCCGAAATTGAGATAGATATTCTGTTATTTCAGGGAAATCATTCTCATTTACAGCACTGTGACTATAAATTAGCCATTCATTATTCCAATCTACTTTGTATTTATGTATATCTCTTCCCCCGAGGAATTTTTTTAGTATAAATGCATTTTTGTCATCATGTTCTATCAACTCCTTTGTTTTAGAATCCGGAATTATAAAAGCCTCATTAAATCCTGTGACTATACCTCTACTTATTTCTAAATTATATGAGTCTAAAATTTCTGATTTCCTTTCGATTTCTTCCTTAATTAAAAAATCTTCTTTAGATAAGATTATCCACTCTGTTTCATCTAATTCATTAATTTCTATTTTGTTATCGTTAAAATATTCCTGAATTGTTATATTAACAGCTCCTTGTTTAATAGCAACTGCCTCAAGGTTATTGATATTTTTGTTGCTTTTACCAATTAATATATTCGTCTCCACTGTCGCAGATGGAAAGATTTGTGTATCCTCAAAATTCAATAATTTTAATGGATTTGTTTTTTTAACAAAAAACTTTCTCAAGCTTTCTCCATACTTTGTCTTCATCCAAGAATTTGAAGTGATATAAGTCAAAGTGCCACCTTTTTTTAATAAGTTAAATCCTTTTTCATAAAACAAACAATAAAGGTCACCTGTACGGGTAAATGTCTCAAATTTCTCATTCTCCAATATATCAGCTTCTATACCCATTTTCTGAAGTTGCCTGTATGGTGGATTTCCAATAATTACATCAAAGCCACCTTTTTCAAATACATCCATAAAAAACAAATGCCAAAGGAAGTAGGGGCGTTCATCGGTATGTTCAAATTCGAGTAGTTTTTTACGGGCTTCGTTACGGTTCGCCAGAAGTTTTTTACGTTTTTCAATTTCAACAACCTCTTTGCTCTTCGCTTTGTATTGTTCTTTTTGGGCATCGGTTAATCGCTCTATTTTGTTTTCCAGCCTATTTTCAATATCGGCAATTTCAAAGAGTAAACGGGTTTCGTAAAACTCCAACGATTTATCAATATGGTCAATCACAATCCGGTCAATATTCTTCCTTATGGTGGTTTTTTCCCTTTTGTCTTCCGTTTTAAAATATACCCTTATTGATTCTTGAATCTCGGCACGGTTTTCATCTGAAAAACCATATTCAGTATTTGGTTCTTCAAATAACGATGGAATTAAAATTCCAATTTTTGACTTTTCAAGAAGTGCTGTTTTGCTCAGATCTATTCCTTCAAAACTTTCGAGCAGGCTGTTACCCTGCATGATTTTATAATCAAGGTTTGGCAAGGGGTGCGGGTTTTCTTCGTCTACAACCAATGCCAGCCAAAAGCGGAGTTGGGCAATATCCACAGCACCTTTTTCCAAATCAACACCGTAAATTGATTTTTGAATAATATCCTTCTTTACCTGTGCCGGATTAAATTCCTTGTTGGTTTTCAGATATGGATAAATGAATTTCTTTGCTTCAAAAATCTCCTGCAATATTCCAATCGGGAAAGCACCTGAGCCAATGGCAGGGTCGCAAATCTTAATTTTGTCCAGCAAATTATTCAAAAGAACTGCATTGTCTTTTATGGCAAGCGTTTCCGAAACAATATGATTGCGGACGAATTTTTCAATAACAACTTTCGCATCAAACGAATTATTCAGGTATTGAATAAGACTCTCCTTACACATGTATTGAACCACCTCTTTGGGTGTATAAAAAGCACCTTTTTCACGATTTTCTTCCAGCAGGTTTTCAAAAATATGCCCTAACATTTCCGGGTCAATACCAACTTCATGATCGTCCGGACTGTTTTCGTCGATGGTAAAATTGTATTGTTCAAAAAATTCAAGAAGTTCAGCAAAATATTTTTCAGGAAAATCAATCGTTAAAACTTCCTTTGGTTTATCTGTATCAAACAAACCACCATTCAGGTAAGGCACACGAGAACCATTCAGTTTTCCATGCAATCCTTCAAGCTCAAAAACTTCATTATTCTCGCGGGAATTTAGTGTATTGAAAAACAACTTAGTAAGGCAACGGCTGTGAAAATGGGTTTTATCAGAAAAATCGGTAAAGAGTTTTTGCATAAAATGCTTTTCTCCCTCAACCCAATTGCTCGTATTTGCTGAGCAACCCATCCATCCTTTTTTCTGTAAAAAATGCAGAAAAACGATACGGCCTAACAGTTTCTTGGCAAAATCACGAATTGGTTTTTCCTGTTTTTCAAGCTGATCTTTTGTAGTATCCAATAAAATATTCCGATATCCATTGTCAGGATTGGCAATAAACCTCCAAAATTTTTCGTAATGTTCCTTATAAGTTTTAAAGAATTCCTTGTTAAGTGATTCAACCGAAAAGGCATCAATAATTTCCTTTATTCCAGTATTTTGATTAGTCTTTCTTTCAATGAGAATGAGCAATCGTTTTGCTGCAGTAGTACAGGCTTCATTAACGCCCAAAAGATAGGTGTACCGTTTAGGTTTGGTTTCTCCCTTTTTAAATTCCCCGGTTTCAATATCAAGTTCCGACCATTTGGCGATAAACGAAAAACGATAATCAGCCTGATTTTTGGAATAGAAAAATACAAAAGCACCATGTGTAATGTTCTGGTCGATATGCTTGATGGCGATTTCACGTAACCCTTGCCGTTTTTTGTCAATATGGATTGTGTCATCAACTTCGACTTCAAAAATGGCTATTGATTTTCCATCATCCAATTTTACAATTCCAGTTTGCTTTCCCGATTTTACTTTTTCATTTTCAGAAAATGGGTTAGATGGATTGCTAAAATATTGTACTTTATTGAAAAGCAATGAAAACAAAGGTTTCCAATTTTCTTCAAAGTTGAAATCTTTCCTAAGTATATCTTTTAATTCTTTTTCTTTCATGCCGACTATTTGCTAAAACTTTCGGTAATAATGATTTCAGGATGTAAAACTCTTGGTTTAATTACCTGTACTTCCTGATAAATTTCCTCTTCTTCCTGTTTCAAAGGATAGCTTTTAAGAATTCCGATTACCCTTTCAAGAATGATAACCGGCTTCAATGGACTTTTCTTAACTGCTTTATGTAATTTATTAATGTCACGTTGTAAATTTTGAAACCGGCCTTTCCTGATTGCTTCTTTAGCAATGATAATTAATTGTGTTTCCAGGTCATTGGTAAATGGTAAATTTAACATTGCATCTAAATATGCAATTGCACTTTTTTCATTTGGCCCTTGGGTAACATCAACTTTCTTATCTTTTGCTTTTTCGTCTTCAACTTTATCTGCAAATACCTGAATAGCTAATTTCACTTGTTCATGGTGGTTTCCGTGTAATGCTATTCCCTTTTCTTCTTGAAAGGCTTCGAATTTTCTAACTGTTTCTAAAAAAGTAAGTTCTTCTACTTCCTTATTAGATTTCACGAAAATGAAGGCATCTCTTTTATCGTCCTTAATAAAACAGATAGTTCCGTTGTTTAATTCCGAATTGTTTCTACCGACTCTCGCCCTTAAAGGCATATTTTTGATTTGTTTGAAAAGAGTTGGATTTTTTTCTTTTATATCACGAATCATCATTAAATACGATAATTTTTCGTCTTTTTCTTCTTCCATTTGCTTGTCAAACAAACCAAAAGTTTCAAATTCTTCATCGGGCGAATATATCTGGCTGTCTTCACCCAAAGCCGCATGAAAAGCCTGTAATTTCATAATTGCCTTTTTCTCTAATTCAATATCACTATTGACTTTTGCTGTTGGATAGAAATTGAAAACATGAACTTCGTTTGCAGTTGAACCAATTCGGTTTACCCTACCAATACGTTGCATCAATTTGGTCGAATTCCAAGGCGTATCATAATTTACAATCACATTTGACCTGTGAAGGTTAATCCCTTCCGCTAATACTTCTGTTGAAATTACAATGTCAAAGTCGTCACTCTGGTCAGCTTTAGGTATGTTGGCATCAAAATTTTTCCTGATTACAGGCATTTTGTCTTTACGTGAATGGCTGTCAACCGAAAGAATTCTGAAATTCACATGCTTCGGTAATTCTTTAAATAAATAATCAGTAGTTTCCTTGCTTTCGGAAAATACAACCAATTTAGATTGTGGATTAATTTTCTTACTCAGCAAAGTATTCTTTAAATAGTCAATAAATACGTCCAATTTTGGGTCATCATTAATTTTAACCCAATCTTTGTTCAGGTCTTTTAAAAGCTCATAATCATTTTTCAATCCGGGCAAAAAGTTGTATTCAAAATCATCTGGTTCGCAAATCTCAATAGTTGGGTCGTCCATTGATTTCTCAATTATCAGATTGAGCAATTCTTCCTCTTTATCCTCATTAATCATATCTGAAACCGGCAAATTAGGGGCAATGTAAATTTTGCCATTTTCAAACATGGTTACCATTGCTTTGGTTGCCATCATAAATCGTTCAAGCGATTGTTTAAAGGCAAAAAAGCTACTGTCAATACGCTTTACAAGTAAGGTTTTCATGATTCTGGCTAATTGCCCCGAAATCATATCTGCTTGTTTATATTTAGCTTTTTTATGTGGTTTTAAAAAACCTATTGCCCTGTATCTATTGTAAGTCAAGCCTTGAGTTGGGTCACTTAAAACAAATATGGTTTTGTCATACAGCGCCTCTAAATGTGGTTCAAGTTGATAAAAAATCTTTTGAGGTTGTTTTACAATTGGGAATTTTATGCCCTGATTGATTAAGTCTTCCGAATATTGTTTGTGTACCAATAAGTCAGTTCTGGTTCTGCGAACAATTAGTGGTTCAATTACTTTAGTTCTAATTTTCTCATAAATCTTTTTAACTCCAGCTTGCACAGTTTTAATGTCAGGTTCTTTTTTTAATTTACGATAAGCATCAATCTGTCCACGGAAAAAATTTTGCAAATTTCCGATTTCAAGAGTTGAATTTTTACTGTCCTGAAACAAATAAACAAGGTTAGCAATGTCCTCTGGTCTGTTGTTTAATGGAGTTGCAGAAACCAGCATAATTTTCTTTTGTACAATAGTCCCATTTGGTAAAATGCGCCTTGTTGGGGTTTTGCAGATTTTCTGTAATTCGTTATACATCGAAGCTGTGTCAGACCTGAATTTATGAGCTTCATCAACAATTACTAAGTCGTATTTCGTAGGGTCAGTTACTTTATGCAAACTTCCGTTTGTGACAATTTTAACGTTATCTAACCGGAATTTCTCGGTTGTTTCAGCCCAGTTTTCTTTAAGTGCGGGCGGTACAATAATTAGAGTTCTTGAACGATGTGAAGGGAAACCGTTTGAATAGAAATATTTTTTTGCGATAATGGTTGCCACAATTGTTTTACCCAACCCAACAACATCAGCCAAGATAAAACCATTATGCTTAACCATTTTGGCGTAACCATCGTTTACAGCATCAATTTGATAGGAAAGTCTTTTAAATCCTTTTGGCAAATCGGTAATTGAGTTTGGGTCAAACTCGATACTTCTTCCAAAATATTCTACAAGAAATTTCAGATAAACTTCATAAGGTGTGTATGTGTCATTTAGGTAAGTCTCTTTTTTTAGTTTTTCGATGTATTCTTCGGCTATCGGAATTGATTCTTCCCAGAGTTTATTGAATGTTTCAGTAGCAAATTCTATGTCAGAATTTTCCCGAAGTTCAACATTAAACTCAAAATTTTTTGAAAGTCCTGCATCGGTCAAGTTGCTTGAGCCAGTAATAACAGAACCGTAACCGTGATCATGTTTTTCCTTTTCTCTAAAAATGTAGAGTTTTGCATGAATATTCTGTTTGGGATGGACTTTGATTTTTACTTTTCCGGTTACAATGTCTGAAATGAGTTGAAGCATTCCACTCTCAACCTCTTTGTCATATTCTGCGGCTTGGATATTTTTCTTTATTTCCAGAAAGAATTCGTCTTGTGCCCTTTCAGCATTGCTATCAAATAGTAAACCTTGCTGACTTGCTTCATTTATTAGATTGTCAATATTTATCCCGACTAAGATTCTGATTTCTTCTGCCTTTTCTACAAACTCCCTGATTCTAAAATATCCGGAAGCTCTGAAATAGCCTACAAGTGCATCAAAGAAATGAATGTCACGATGTTTGAATATACCCTCGATCTTGCTTATCAGAGTATTATCAGCTTCGTTTGTAAAAAATTTGCTACTCATAAGGTCTTTAATGTTTCTTGAAGTCCATCTTTCAGATATTTCAAATCGCCTAGATTGTTTTCAATGACTGATTGAATAAACTCAATTTCAATTTCTTTTTCTGGTCTTTCCAAAATTTCAGCAAGAATAGGAATCATCTCCTTTGTTGCAACTCTCTCATTTCTTTCTATTTTGCTTAGAATAGATGTGTCAATGTCAAGAGCCGCAGCAACCTTTCTTAAAGGCAAATCCCTTTCTTCCCGTATCTTCCTTATGTATATTCCAAATGATTTCATTTTGACAGTATTATTTTGACATAATCATCAAAAATAGCAAATATTTTAAACGAAGCGATGGTGCGTTGGAAAAATTTCAGTCTCTTTTGGCTGCGAAGTTGTCGCCCGTGTGTTGGGGCAGCCAAATGTGCCTGAATGTGGGTTGGCTGTTCATTCTTTTTGTCTTTTTCCAGCAAAATTATCACTGTCGCTGTCTCCTTTTTGGCTTGTTGCTAACTTGTCTATAATCGCAACGCACCTTCCTTCTAATATTGATTTTGGGTTGAAAATGGTAAGGCCTGATGCGCTTACTGGCTGCATAAATGTACACAATTATGCTGAATATCGATGTTATTAAGAAAGATTTATTTGCATAATGATATTCGGTTATAATTGAAATGGGTAGTTTTTTAGATAAGCGCTGCATGCATTGGCTTTCTGGAGTACGGAAGTTGCTAGGTGCAGTTTGGGTCATTCCCCGGCAGGGGATTAAGCTTTATAGAACGAATGCCCTGAACCAAATTTATGTAATCGCCAATACGATTGAAGTTATCTTTCATTTTCAAATTGTTGCTTAATGAGTAACTTTTCACGTTCAATTTCGGCAATCAACTCTTCTTCGGTAGGTAAATAGGACATGTATTTGGTTGCAAATAGTTGTTGATTTTCCTTTAATACAGTGTATTTGGCTATTGTCCTGTCTGTTTCGGTACATAATAAAATGCCAATGGTATGATTATCAGTTTCTTGTCTTTTCAAATCATCGTACATTCTGGCCTTTTCATTCGGAACTCTCATCACAGCCTGGAAATGGGAGCAACTCAGTTTTGAGAAGAGTGTTCTCAGTATTGAATGCCCAGATTCGGCAGATACTGTCTGCCGAATTGATCAAAACGTAGTGAAAGTTAAGTAGAAGTTCCTTTATCTCTACAATATAGTTTGAGTTCATAATAGCCCAATACTTCAAAATTGTTGTTGGTATTGACATTGAAATAGTTGGATTTTTAGATAATTGATGACTGAAATTGCTGTGTTTATCCCATCCGGGGAACCGGAACTCTCCTGATCATCTTTCTATTGAACTTGTTGCCCTGACGGGCAACGCGGATAGAAAAATGCTTAATTGTAAGATGATATTTTGTGAAAAACCCTTTAAATTAAATTGTTTTCCCCGGCAGGGGATTAAGCTTCACAGAACGTATCCCTTGGGCTAATTTTATGTAGTCGCCAATACGATTGTTATTTCTCATTCTTCACCTCCCAATATCCTGTTTTGTCGGAACCTATGCGGGAAATAATGTTCTCCTCCTGCAACTTCTTGATGATGCGGGTTACCGTTCTGCGCGATTTGCCTAATTTCAAAGCAAGTTCATCCAGTGTAATTTTCGGATTGGCTTTGATCAAATTTACAGTGTCATTTACACCGACATTATTTTCGTTGCTCAAAGGTTCACCTTGGCGTTTCCTGAGCGTGGCAAGAATTTTTTCGAGCATAAATTCTACAAAAATACCGCTATCCGTCGCACTGGTGCTTTGGCTGATGGCTTCGTAGTATTGTTGCTGGTTCTGAAAAACAATATTTTCGACCGGCAAATGCGCAAAAATGGGGTGCAATTGGGTCAGTACAATCGACTGCCACAATCTGCCCATGCGCCCGTTGCCATCTGTAAACGGATGTATAAACTCAAACTCGTAATGAAAGACACAGCTTTTTACCAGCAAATGATCATCCGATCCTTTGAGCCATCCGAACAAATCGTCTATCAAAAGCGGAACACGTTTGGCTGGCGGGGCAATGTGCACAGCCCGGGTCCCTGCAAACACACCTACGCCCCCCAGTCGGAAGTGTCCGGCATCGTCTACCAATGCTTCCATCATCAAGCCGTGGGCTTTCAACAAATCTTTTACCCGGTATGGATTCAAAGTCGCAAAAGCATCATAGGTTTTGATCGCATTTTTTACTTCCTGAATTTCGCGCAATGGCGCTACGACATGTTTGCCTTCGAGAATCTCGGTAATCATGCTTTCTGAAAGCGTGTTGCCTTCGATGGCCAGGGAGCCTTGAATGGTTTTTATCCGGTTGATCTTGCGTAAAAGCAGCCCATCTTCCTGCTCCATCCTGCTGGCATACCGTTCAATTTGTGCCGAGATATTGGCAATCAGATTGATCGCTTTGTTGCTGATGGTAAATGGCGGTCTATAGTTTGATTTCATTATCGTTCAAATTCAATTGATTTTCAATTTTTTCTATTGTGGGTAAGCTGCACTTAAGATTGTTGGGCCAATTCGGATTGTATTTTCGGTAGCGTATTTTTAAAATTGCTGGAAGCTTTACCTTGTCGCTGATGGAGTTGGCTTTTAATTTGCATTTCCAGGGAGTCTCTGCTCCATCCATTTTCGATGCATTGCAAGGCATACAAGAATCGAATTTTCTGGTCTTTTATTTTTTCAATCAACAAGATATTGTGTCCCCAAGGCAATTTTGCAACGGCTTGTTGCAAAATTGCAGCATCAGGATATTCGTTTTTAGGCAGTATAAATATAGTCAATAATGTTGAGAATCAAACACTCTGAGGTGAAGTATTTGTTGTTTTTGGATAAAAAAATCCGGGGGTGAAGCTCTTTTGTTGCTTAACCCCGGGAGGGCCCTTCGACGTTGCTCAGGGACCGTTTTTTCACGTACCAGTTGATTTGCAATGCGCTGGAACATTTTCACCAACGGATTGCAAATCCATTGGTGCGAGGGGACCGGAACTTTTCAAACGAATTCCTTCATCGATTTCTGAATCAGGGAAATTGCTTCGAGCATTTGGGGTTCAGTAATGATGAGTGGCGGGGTAAAGCGGATAGTATGCTCGTGGGTAGGCTTAGCCAGGATGCCATTTTCTTTCATTACCAGACAAAGATCCCAGGCCTGCTTTCCAGCCACCGGTCTGATCTGGATGGCATTAAGTAACCCTTTTCCACGTACTTGCTCAATCAGCGGCGAATCAAAAGCACTCATCTTTTCGCGGAAGATCTTCCCGATCTTCTCTGCATTTTCAGATAGATTTTCCTCCAGTAAAACGTTCATCGCTGCAAGCGAAACTTTTGCAGCCAGCGGGTTTCCGCCGTAAGTGGACCCATGCTCGCCCGGACGGATGGTCAGCATGATCTCATCATCTGCCAGCACGCAGGAGACAGGATACATCCCACCGGAGGCCGCCTTACCCAAAATCAGTAAATCTGGACGGACGCCTTCATGGTCGCAGGCCAGCATTTTGCCCGTCCTGCACAATCCTGTCTGCACCTCGTCGGCCGCCAGCAGGACGTTGTACTCCTTGCAAAGATTGGCCGCTTCCTTCAAATAATTTTCAGCCGGAACATAGACTCCGGCCTCAGCCTGAATCGGCTCGACCAGAAATCCGGCAGTATGCGGATGACTCAGCTCTTTCTCGAGCGCCATTAGATCATTGTACGGAATCCGGACAAATCCCGGAGTAAACGGACCGTAATCACCATAAGAATCGGGATCGGACGACATGGATACAATGGTAATGGTACGTCCGTGGAAGTTGCCGTCACAGACAATGATGCGGGCCTGATTTTCAGGAATGCCCTTTACTTTATAGGCCCATTTCCTGATCAGCTTCAGCGCGGTTTCATCGGCTTCCGCACCCGAATTCATGGGGAGGATCTTGTCATAACCGAATAATTTAGTCATAAACTCCTCCCATTCTCCCAGCACATTGTTGTAAAATGCACGGGAAGTTAGGGCAAGCCTGGAAGCCTGATCAACGAGCGCCTGCACAATTTTTGGGTGACAATGTCCCTGGTTGACAGCAGAGTACGAGGCAAGAAAATCAAAATACCTCTTACCATCAACATCCCAGACATAAACGCCTTCACCTCTTTCAAGCACCACTGGCAGCGGGTGGTAGTTGTGCGCACCGTAAAGATCTTCCCTGTTGATATAATCCTGTGTTCTCATACTTCGGTTGGTTTGATATTGATGCGAAGCTAAAATATTTTTGAGGATCAATCAATGATTTTGCGCAGGATACTATATTTTTATAAATAACTTATTCTTATACAGCCAGTAACAAATGTACCACAGCGAAGCCCACACGGCAATGCTGGTCATCATATTAACAGTGATTTCACCACCCCAGGTAAACAGAGCGGTCGTGAACGGTTTCCAGATTTTGCTGATCATGGTGGCACCGCCGAGTTCAAAAAACAGGTAGATGAAGATGCAGTTCATTCCTACGATCCTGAACATTTTGGATCCGTTGACAAATATTTTCTTCACGTCAATCAACCAGTACGAAAAACAGAGTGCCAGGATGGCCCAGCCACCGCTGACAAAAACAAACGAAGAGGTGGCGATCTTCTTAATAATTGGTGTAATCTCCAGTGCATCCATTGTATAGCCAATTATCAGGGCAGAAACACCCGCAATCAGCAACAGCTTAATTTTCTCGATAGCCTTTTTGTCACTCATCAGCAACTTCCCGCACAAAACGCCCCAAACCGTATGTGCGATGGTCGGAATCGCATTCAATGATGCCCACTGGCTCGCCTTGTCCACCCCTTCAATCTTGTTATTCACCCAGGCCCCCAGATTCTCATACACAACCCAGGGATGATTAAAACCTTCCACCGGGAAAAACCTGTACGCCAGATCAATGAGTAAAAGAATGACAAGCGTCAGACTCACCTGAAAAGTAAAGCTCTTGTCCCTTATCAGGAAGGCGACGAGATAAGTCACTGATAATTGGGTAAGAACATCCTGGAGCCGGAAAACGATCTTCCCCGGACCGACACAATACAGTGCCCAACCCAGAAAGAACAGTAAAAGAGACCTCTTTACGGCATGTAACATAATTGACTTTTCAGTGGCACCCTTCTTTCGCCTGTTGGCAACGGCAAATGGGATGGATACCCCCACAATAAACATAAAAAAGGGCTGAATGAGATCCCAGAAATGGAGGCCGTGCCATTCGTGGTGTTGTAACTGGTTCCCCAGAAATTGAGTAAAGCCCGTATCGATGGAAAGCAGGTAGCCATAGAGTCTGGTGCTTTCACCGATTAAAAGAAACATGGTTAGTCCACGAAAGAAGTCAATGGAAGTCAACCTTTCTGCTACCAATGAGCCTGAGTTTTGCTTAATTTCCGTCATTACAATTTGTTTTTTGGTTAGTTATTGATCCGTCAAAAAGGGTCAGTCAAAATCCAGCATATAATTACAAAATATTGTTCATTGGAACAAGATCTCCTTGTAAATCAGAAATTAACAGACGCCTTTAGGTTTATTCGTCTACCTGTCAGATAATTGGGTGCTGCATACATCTGGTTTTGAAATTCCCATATCGACCCTTCGGTACGGAGGCATTCTGAAAGTATCCATCCAGCGCTCACTGTGCGGCGGACCGAACGGAATACCGGTTCCAAACAACAGCGTAAGATTCAACTTCGTACTAGGATTTCCCGGTAGGTAATCCTGAAAAAAGAGGGACAGATTGAACCGCTGATCCGTCGGCCGGGGGAGATATTGATCACCGTCATGGATATCCAGGAGATGGCGCCCGGAACAGGCTCGCCATAGAGTCGCATCTCCAGTCCGGAGGCATATCCCTTCGACTGCTGCTCAGGAAAATATTGCAGATCCAGGTTGACGATCTTATAGGGAATGAGGTGTGTTAACGATTTGTAATACAGTTCGGTAGTAAATTTAAATGGGCGATCTCCCCGAAAAATCATATCTCAGCAAAGTCTGAAAGTCGAAGAAGGCCGGATCATAGTGACCCTTTTGGTCGAGCGTCCCCAGCAGATAACGGTTATCACGGTAGCGTATTCCGGTCAGGTAACTGAACCTCTTTTGCAGCGCAGTGCCTTCGAGATGAGCGGAGGCGCCTAAGGCCCCTACCTCAGCTGAGCCCCGGGTAAAGGAGGGAATTTTGTAATCGATATCCAGCACCGAAGACATCTTGTCTCCGTAAGAACTCCCGAATCCACCGGATGAAAAACGGATGGCTGAGACCAGATCAGGATTCACAAAACTCAGCCCTTCCTGCTCTCCTGTCTTAACGAGGAAAGGTCTGAAGATCTCTATCCCATTAACATAAAGAAGGTTCTCGTCATAATTTCCACCCCTTACGCTGTACTGCGGACTCAACTCATCACGACTGCTGACGCCAGGCAAGGTCTTGACCAACTGCTCAACGGAACCACTTCCGGCGTTCGAAAGCCGACTGGTAAGTTGCTGATCCGGACCCATGGTCCTGCCGCTCAGTACAACCATTCCCTCCTGTGCAAATGCAGGAAAATGCAGCAAAAGGCTCAGGCTAAAAAAAAACAGTGTCCGGGAATATGTCATCATGAAGGTCGGTCAAACATCACTATAAAAGTATTCAAATTATTGTTTAAACATGAATTGCATCTCCTGCCAATAACCATCAGAGTCATCAAATTTGATTATTTTCGCACTCTGATTTTACTCTCAACATGGCTCAAAAACAGAGACCTCTTACCTCAGTCTTAATAAAGCCGGCCGGACCGGATTGCAATCTTCAGTGTACTTACTGTTTTTATCTTGAAAAGGATTCACTTTTTCCGGAAACAAAGACTCACCGGATGAGTCCGGAAATTCAGGAAGAACTCATAAGGCAGGTGATGCAGCAATCTGGCAGGGAAGTATCAATTGCCTGGCAAGGCGGTGAACCGGCGCTGATGGGACTCGATTTTTACCAGAGGGCTGTCGAGCTTGAAATAAAATATGGTCATGGAAAGGAAGTTGGCAATGGCTTCCAGACCAACGGAACGTTACTCGACCGGGAGTGGGCGAAATTCTTTAAGAAATATGACTGGCTGATCGGGCTTTCGCTGGATGGTCCCGAGCACATCCACGACCGCTACCGGGTCAACAAAGGTCTTCAGAAAACCTGGAGTATCGTGGTGGAGAAGGCAAAAATGCTGTTGGAAGAGGATGTTGCTGTTAATGCAATGTGCTGTATCACAGATTATTCTGCAGATTATGCCGAAGAGCTATATAATTATTACAAAGGTCTCGGCCTGACCTGGATGCAGTTTATTCCCATCGTCGAACCGGATCCGAACGACCCTTCCAGGGCGGCTTCCTTTTCCCTGACGGCAGAGAAATACGGGAAATTCCTGGTCAAATTGTTCGACCTCTGGATGGCAGATTTCGTGGATGGCGTGCCAACCACTTCGGTTAGGCATTTTGAGTCTGTTTTTCATTCCTACGTCGGGATGGAATCGCCCGAATGCACCATGATGAAAGAGTGCGGGCCGTATGTGGTGGTCGAGCACAATGGCAATATCTATTCCTGCGACTTCTTCGTTGAGCCCCGCCACCGGCTGGGTAATCTGCGCAACGACAAGATCATCAATATGTTGAACACCAAAAAGCAGGACGATTTCGGGAAGGCAAAGACCCTGTTACCACGAAAGTGCAGATTTTGTCCATGGTTGACCAAATGTTTTGGCGGTTGCACCAAGGACCGTGTCAAGGATCCGGCAGATCAGCGGTTGCCGCGTTTTTGCGAGGCTTATATCCATTTTTTCGAACATGCCGACGGACGAATGAAAATCCTGGCCAAAAACTGGATCCAACAACAATCAGACAGGCAGGAAAAAGAACAAACCAGGGGAAACTTCTGGGCATTTCAAGATAAAAAAAATTCATGAGTAAAAAATTATTGTTAGGAGCAGAGGCCATCGGACAGGGAGCCATTGATGGCGGAATCTCCGGTGTTTATGCCTACCCGGGAACACCTTCAACAGAAATTACAGAATATATTCAGGAGAACGAAGTAGCTATTGGACGCAACCTGCACCGCCAATGGTCGGCCAATGAGAAGACCGCAATGGAGGCGGCCCTGGGCATGTCGTACGCCGGCAAAAGATCGCTGGTTTGTATGAAACATGTGGGTTTAAATGTTGCCGCAGATGTCTTTATGAACATCGCCATCACCGGTATCAACGGCGGAATGGTGATCGCGGTAGCTGACGATCCTTCCATGCATTCCTCCCAAAACGAGCAGGACTCGAGGTACTACGGAAAATTTGCCATGATCCCGTATCTGGAACCGGCCAATCAGCAGGAAGCATACGACATGACCATTGCCGGACTGGACCTGTCAGAAAATACAGGCGTTCCGGTGATGATAAGGATAACTACCAGACTGGCGCACTCCAGGTCAGGAGTTAGCCTGGTCGAAAAAGCATGGAAGGAAAATGAGATTTCTTTGCCCGACAACCCGATGCAATTTGTACTTCTTCCACAGAATGCCCGCAAAAGATACCAGCATCTGTTGGATCAGCAGGAGAAATTTTTGAGGCTCTCCGAAGAATCACAATACAATTTTATGCTGGAAGGTACCGACAGGAGCCTTGGAATCGTCTGCTGCGGCATCGCGTACAACTATTTCAGGGAGAACTTTCAGGGTACTTTTCCTTATCCTTTGGTCAAGATTTCACAATATCCGCTACCGGAAAAATTATTGAAACAGTTCGAGTCAAGGGTCGACGAGATCCTCGTTCTCGAGGAGGGTTACCCGCTCGTGGAAGAACAGTTGAAGGGATTTTATGCCAGAGGGAAAAAGATACGCGGCCGGCTGGATGGTACATTACCGAGAACTGGGGAACTTAATCCGGACTTGGTAGCGAAGGCACTCCATCTGGAAACGCCTGAAAATCAGAAACCTGCCGGGATATTGGTCAACAGGCCTCCTGCGCTCTGCAAAGGGTGCGGTCACCACGATACCTTCCGTGCCCTGAACGAGGTGATGGAAGAATATGGCAAAGGCAAAGTGTTTTCCGATATCGGATGTTATACGCTGGGAGCGCTT